>NZ_JABBGL010000020.1:0-79235 GCF_012927365.1 Sphingobium sp. TB-6
GCGGCCCTCCATCGTCATCCCCGCCAAGGGGGCGACATCATCTCGGAATCAGGGGGCGAGTAATTCTCGGAACAGGGGGGCGGCATCATTTCGGAATGAGGGGGCGGTTTCCCTCGGAATCAGCACTGATCGGTATCGGAACAGCCCTGATGTCCGATCATGCTCCACAGCAACGGCACTCGGAAACGGCGCGTCACGATCGCCAGCATGAGGATGTTGACGTCGGTCGAGCCGATCTTCCAGTTGGTCCGATCGAGTACCAGGCATTTCTTGCGGGACAGATTGAGCATGCTCACCACGAGCAGCGCCAGCCGATCCGATTCCAGTTGAACGTGCTGGAAAAAGCGCTGCAGTCGGCGATAGCCCGAAGCGTGCGTTGCTTGCCCGGGCAAATGACAGGCCAGATGTGTCAGGTTCACTGTCCGCGATTGCGCAAGCGCCATCACAAGCACCGCCAATGTTTCAAGCCGGCTCTTGCCCAGCCTGAACTGGCGGCATAACGTCTTCATCAGGGCGGCATGACAAGCTGTGAACATCGTAGATCCTCTTGGTCGAGAATCTTCAGTTCAAGCACATCATGCCGCCCTTCGACACTCTGTCGTGTACGGTGATCGGCAATGTATGATACCTCGTAAGACATTGATAAAGTAAACATAAGATACACTATCGGGCTTCGGCTTTGTAAGCGCTGGATAGAAGTGATACCCTTGGGCGTCCTTAGCGGAGCTCGATGGCATGGTCCTCCTGGCAGTTCGGGAGGACGCGCTTATGACGGTGGTGGTGATGAGCCATAGCGAGCTTTCGCGGTTTGACACATTGATGCGCGTGGAGCGCAGCGCGCTTCAACAGCCTGCTTGTCGCGATTGCATTTGGAGGCGTGTTCTTCGTGCTGAATAGGCGTTATCCAGCGCGCAAGTGTTTCATTATGACTCGAGCTTTTTTCGAGGGGCGTCCGAAACCGGTTGTCCTTCAAAGCCGAATCGGCGTCAATATTCTGTCGTGCCTTTGCCGGTGATCGGCTCTGCGCGGCGAAGAACATCTCGAGCCGCTAATCGAGGGCTTGCGTAAGGACCCTTTGAGAGACCCGGAGGGAATGGAAATTCCGGCCGTCCTTCTCGCGTCTATTGTTTCAAGTCCGCGCAAGGCTTTCATCTCTGGATGATACAAAGGCGTGCGACTACGGCGGGCGCTAGTAGCAAGCATATTAACATGTCATAGCGATACAGGTATAGCGACGCGTTGATGCTCTCAGGAGAGGTGCGTGCGCCTTACACGCTACACGGACTATTCGCTCAGGGTGCTGATCCACCTGGCGCTGAACGATGAGCGGCTATGCTCGATCGGCGAGATGTCGCGCACCTACGATGTATCTCATAACCACCTCATGAAGGTCGTCAACGCGCTTGCCCATGACGGTTTTATCAGGACGGTGCGCGGCCGCGGCGGCGGCATGCAGCTTGCTCGTGCGCCCGAAACAATCACTGTGGGCGACGTCGTTCGCCGGACCGAGGAAGGCTTCCAGTTGGCTGATTGCTCTGGCTGCGCACTCTCGCCGGCCTGTGGACTGACCGGTGTCCTCGCTAAAGGCATGCAGGCGATGATGGCCGTGTTCGATTCCTACACGATCGCCGATCTGCTGATCGACAAAGATGCGATGCGCCGGCTGATGAACCGCGAGTCCCCTATCGGCATCGGAACTGTCTGAAGGAAGGGCGCCGTCGAAGCCGCCCGTCAGGCGGCCAATCGGATATCGAGCCGTTCCCATATTTCAGCCAGTGCAGCGGTCAGTGCTTGCATCATCTCGAGGTTATGGGTCGGTCCGGGCGTGAACCGCAGCCGCTCGGTGCCACGGGGAACCGTCGGAAAATTGATTGGCTGCACGTAGATTCCATATTCAGCGAGCAGGATGTCGCTGATCTGCTTTGTCTTGACCGGGTCGCCAACCATAAGAGGCACGATATGGGTCGTCGACGGCATGACAGGCAGCCGCGCATCTGCGAGCAGCTGCTTGAGCATGGCGGCCGCGGCCTGCTGCCCCTCCCGTTCTGCGCTCGATGACTTAAGGTGCCGGACGCTGGCCAGTGCGCCGGCCACCAGCACGGGTGAGAGCGATGTCGTGAAGATGAAGCCCGGCGCATAGCTGCGGATCACATCGATGATGCTGCGATCCGCTGCAATGTAGCCGCCCATGACGCCGATCGCTTTCGCCAGCGTACCTTCGATCACAGTGAGCCGCCGGGCAGCATCATCCCGATCGGAAATCCCACCGCCGCGAGGACCATACATTCCCACGGCATGAACCTCGTCGAGATAGGTGAGCGCGTCGTATTTCTCGGCAAGGTCGCAAATTGCATGGATGGGTGCGACATCGCCATCCATAGAGTAGACGCTCTCGAAGGCGATCAGCTTGGGAAGCGAGGGGGCCGTTTCGGCAAGCAGTTCTTTAAGATGCTCAAGGTCGTTGTGCCGCCAGACCTTCTTTTCGCACCCCGAAGAGTGAATGCCCGCGATCATGCTCGCATGATTGAGCGCATCGGAGAAGATCACACAGCCCGGTAGGACCTTTGCGAGCGTGGAGAGCGTCGCCTCGTTCGATATATAGCCGGACGTGAAAAGCAATGCGCCTTCCTTGCCGTGGAGGTCGGCGAGCTCGGTTTCGAGATCGATATGATAGTGCGTGTTTCCACCGATATTGCGCGTACCGCCAGAACCCGCGCCGACGTCATGGAGCGCCTCTTCCATGGCCGCAATTACCTTGGGATGTTGGCCCATCGAGAGATAGTCATTGGAACACCAGACGGTGATCGGCTTGGGACCATTGTGGCCAGCAAAGCAGCGCGCATCGGGAAAGGAGCCTTTGTTACGCAGGATGTCGATAAAGACGCGGTATCGTCCTTCACCATGGAGCTTGGCCAGTGCCGCATCAAACATCGTCTGATAGCGACTTGGACACTGTCGCTGCGGTGTTTCGGCTATCGGTGCGACAGTGCTTTGTGGTGTCATGGACCAACATCCCCAAAAACCCATCCTGTGCTACACAGGAAAACATGCATCTAGAATGCAGCATAGCGATGCTGCTCGCCATACTCAAGGTGGCTGCAGTTGTGCCTCGGCGTTGAGATATGAAGCGCTCGGATAGGGCCTCGCAGCGTGCTCATATAAACGAGCGGGTGAGTCGCGTTTGATCAATTCTCATCGACGATGCGGTCAAGTGCGAGTGCTCCGACTTTCCTGTCTTTCAGATGGACTTCAACAGTCCAGAACAGGTGGCCTTGATAATAGTCGTGGACGGTGATCGAGGCGGAGTAGAGGCAGCGCGCAATCTCGGGCTCGTGGCGATCCCCGGTGCAACGCGCGCCTGCTTTTTCGAGGATGGCGAGGGCCGTCCAGAAAGACGAACCAAGAGGTATTGCCCGCGAAAGTGTCGCTCTCGCATGGTCCAGTTTGTTGTCCCATTGGTAGTCGTCTTCGAGTGCCGAGAAAAGTAATCCTGGATCCTGAGGCCCCTTTGCGTGAAGCGCTGGAGAAATGGAAAAAGCGGCGAGCACAATCAGCGTTCTGAAGATCATACGATTCCTTTAGGGCGGTAATCAGATCGCAAAACCGCAATATATTGTGGGCTGAGTTCAGCAATATTGTACTGAATCGGCCGAATTATCCGGGACGGCCATCGAGACGAGGCGTCCAATATATGCGCGAACCCCATACCACCCATGGCACGAAGGCGATGAGCCATCCGGCCGCGGCGATGGATTGCCAGGCGAGCCAGTCTTGCGCGAGCTCTGCGCCAATCCGGATGATGCAAACGATTTGCACCGCCGCAAAAGCATAGGCGGCAATCGGCGGCAGGATGAGCGGGCGTGCCGAATGCCCTTGGGTGACACGCGTCACCATCGCGATGAGAATGCTGCCGAAGAACCCGACAAACAATGCATGCGCCGGAGCCTTGCCCAGCGTGAGCTGCCCGCTGATCGCAAACACACTGTTCTGAGCCGTGGAGAGCGCGAAAGCGATCGGTAGCCACGCCAGCCCGATGAACAGGACGAGCAGTAGTGGGGGCATGTGCCGGCCCGGCCACCAGCGAACGAATAGAAGCAACGTCAGCAGGAATAGCGGCAGATCCGATATCCAGAGCCAGCGTAACGGCAGGGCCAGTTGAAGTGCGAAGAGTACCCAACCCGCCATGAGAGCCCATGACGGGCGCCAAGGTTCATAGCCCTCGATGGCACTCGCCGCAAAAAACGGGATCATCCTATGCGCCACGGTAAAGAACACCGGAACCAATAGCCCGAACGTCCCGATCCTGACGGCCGCGTCGGCCAATGCCTCGTTCGCCGTTGTCAAATAGGCGATCCAGAACACGAGCCCGATCGCGCCGAGGCACATGGCACCCAGGCATCCTTGCGCATGCCATGTCTTCCCGGCGTCGCGCACGGCCAGCCGCGCGAGAGGAACGAGGCCGATGCACCAGCCGGCCAGCGTCGCAAGTGCGCCGGCAACCATGCCTGCATGCCAGCCGAGCGCCCCGGCGAGTGTCAGCAGTTGGCCGATCAGCAGACCAGCTCCAACGGGCCATGCTTTGCGCCGGTCGAGATCCGGTTCGCCGATCCAGCGCGGAAAGACCGTCAGCAGGAATCCGAAGAAAAAGCTGGGCAGCACCTGGTACTGCATCAGGAATGCATGGACGCGGCCCGCGTAGAAGGCTGGCTGCGGCATCGCGAAACAGCCCCACCGCACCGCGGATAGCCAGGTAGCCCACC
This sequence comes from Sphingobium sp. TB-6, assembly GCF_012927365.1. Lineage (NCBI taxonomy): Bacteria > Pseudomonadati > Pseudomonadota > Alphaproteobacteria > Sphingomonadales > Sphingobiaceae > Sphingobium > Sphingobium sp. TB-6. The sequence continues at coordinate 4,761 of NZ_JABBGL010000020.1, forward strand.
ATGCCATCGCCAGCAATAGGTTGAGCCCGCCGACGAAGAACATCAGCCGGTGCGGGGCGCGGCCGAGGTTCGATAGGGATAGCGACGATGGCATGGAACCTCCTTGCCCGCGCCTCTGATCAAAGAGGGCGGTCCTCATCGTTCAGGATGCGCTCTGCGGCACCTGCGACATCCTCATATTGTCCACTTTTGAAGGCCCAGAAGAACAGGCCGAGTCCGATACCCCCCAACGTCAGCGAGATCGGAATCAGGTACCACAGGACATTCATTTCGGGCGACCCGCGCCAAACCGTCCCACAGCTCCGGCGCGCAGTCGCAGAGCATTGGCAACGACGAAAATCGAAGACCCTGACATCGCCAGCGCAGCCAGCAGAGGTGTCACGTACCCTGCTATCGCGATCGGCAGCGCGACCAGATTGTACAGAGCCGCGAATGCAAAATTCTGCCGGATCAGACAGTCGGCCGCACGCGCGGTTTCGATGGCGTAAGGGACACTCCCGAGATCGGAATGAAGAAAAACGAAATCTGCCGCCTGGCGCCCGACGTCCGCGGCATTTCCTGGAGCCATGGAGACATGCGCTGCGACGAGGGCTGGCGCATCGTTCAGTCCGTCGCCGACCATCAATACCTTGCGGCCCGCTCGTGCCAGCCCATCCAGATAGGTTGTCTTCTCTGCAGGCAGCAACGCAGCGCGGGCCTGTGAAATGACGAGATCGGCCGCAACCATAGCGACCGCCTCCGGGGTGTCTCCCGACATGATCTCGACATCGTAGCCGCGAGCGCGCAACTCCGCGAGCGCAGTCGCCGTCCCCGGCCGCAGCGTATCGGTAAAAGTAAACGCTTCTGCGAGGACCCCATTGCAGCCGAGCACGGTCCCTGCCACGTCGCCGGGGCCGTTCCTGCCGAGGGCCCACTCGGCTCGGCCAAGTCGCCACACGTCCTCCCCGATCCGGGCTTCAAGGCCAAGCCCTGCATGCTCGACGATGCTGTCGAAGGCTATCGCCATAGGCGAAGCCGCCGCCGCGAGGGCCTTGGCATAGGGGTGATTTGAATTCTTGCCCATTTGCGAGGCAATGGTCAGATAGCTGGACTGAGTGCCGGGGTCTTGGCGCAAACGAGGCTGGCCCAGCGTCAATGTCCCGGTCTTGTCGAAGATGACCGTATCGATCTCGGCAAGCCGCTCCATGGCGGCGCCATCCTTGACCAGTATCCCGCGCTCGAAAAGCGCTCGCGCAGCGACAATCTGGACCATCGGTACGGCGAGCCCGAGCGCGCACGGACATGTGATGATCAGCACCGCGACCGCGATCGTGAGCGAGCGGTGCCAGTCGCCGGTAGCCAGCATCCAGCCGAGGAAGCTCAGCACGGCGGCACTATGCACGATCGGAACGTAAAGCCGCGCCGCACGGTCCGCGATGCGCCGGAATTGGGCACGTCCACCTTCGGCAGCCTCCATGAGCCGGACCATCTCCGCCAGGAAACTCTCCTGCGGCGTGGTCGTGGCGCAGATCGTCAGCGGTCCTGTCAGATTGAGCGTCCCCGCACGAAGTCGGCTACCCGGCAGGATCTGTTCCGGCCGGCTTTCTCCGGTCGCGATCGCAGCATCGATATCCGAACGTCCATCGAGCACAACTGCGTCGACCGGGATGCGATCGCCCGGCCGCACAAGAATGGTCATGCCGGGCCCGATATCTTCGGCGGCGAGATAGGTCAGGCTCCCATCAGCCGTGACCACCGTCGCCCCATAACTCGTCAGTCGACGAAGTCCCTTCACGGCGGCGCGGGCTTTCTCGCGCATCATATAGTCGAAGGTTCGGCCGATCAGCAGAAAGAACAGCAGCGTCACTGCCGCGTCGAAATACGCATAGGGCTGACGATGGATCGTATCGTAGAGACTCATTGCGAACGCCAGGAGAACGCCGATCGAGATCGGCACATCCATATTGGTCTGCCCGTTTCGCAAAGCCTGCCAGGCCGACTGAAAGAACACCTGGCCGGAATAGGCGAGCGTCGGAAGCGCGATCGCGGCCGACAGCCAGTGGAACAGGTCCCGGGTCTCGCCTGCAGCGCCGGACCAGACCGAGACCGAAAGCCCCATGATGTTCATCGAGGCGAAGCCGGCAACCGCGAGAGCCCGGACGAGATGCCCGAAACGTGGATCTTTCGCATCGGTTTGCGGCTCGTGAATATGGGCCTCGTAGCCGAGTCCAGAGAGCGTTTCGCCAAGCGGTGGCGGCCCCTCGTTCTCTTGCCAATCCACCGTAACGCGCCGGGTCGAAAGATTGACGCGGGCCCGCGTCACCCCGGGGAGACGGCTCAGCGCATCCTCGATCTTACGAATGCACCCGCCACAACTGATACCCGGGACCGACAGGTCTGTATGGCGCAATCCGCTATCGATCTGCCGGCTCGCCAGCAAAAGTTCTTCGCCCGATATTCCAGGGAGGGCGGACGCGATTGTCACGCCTTCACCGCACCGCACGGTAGGCATGCCATGTGGCATGACCTAACCACGGGAATACGATAATCAGGCCGGCGAACCCGGTTGCGACCGACAGGATAAAGAGCAGCAGCACCAGGAGACCCCAGACCAGCATGGTCGCAAGGTTGTTCCAGACGAGCGCCCAGCTCGTGCCCATGGCCGTTAGCGCATCGACCCGCTTGTCGAGCATCATGGGAATGGAAAAGGCCGAAATTGCGAAAGAGAATGCGGCAAAGAGCCCGCCGACAAGCGATCCCACGACCAGCATCGCGATCCCGCTGGTAGTCGTGAACAGCATTAGCGTGATATGATCGAGACCCGGAAATGGGCGGATGCCGAAGAACAGCGCGTAGATGATGACCGCCGCGCGCATCCAAAGCAGCATGATCCCGCAGAGCAGCGCGCCGGTGAAGAGAACCTGGCCGCCTGCGCGTGCATGGGGCAGTAGCATGTGACGCAGCGAAACCGGCTCGCCGAGCTCGAGCGCACGGCTCTTGTCGTAGAGCCCGATGGCCAGCGCTGGGGCGAACACCAGGAATCCCGCGATCGCCGGGAACAGTGCGAAATCCCACGCCAGGCCCACCAGTCCCGCGACGATTCCCGCTGAAAGCAGGAAGACGAACAGGCCATAAAGCAGGCTCGGCCCCGGATGGGTGACAAGATCGCGCCATCCATCCCGCAGCCAGACGAAGACGTCTCCTGGCGTCAGGTCGCGGACATAGCGCCGTTCGGTCGGAAGCGGCGGAACGACAGGCGGGATCGTGGTCATCTTCTTCTCCCGATCATCTCAGCAAGACGACTTGGCGGCACCGAACACGCCTGCGGCCTTAACCGTCCCGTCGCTCTTGGCATGGTCAACGCATCTGGGCTGCGACGTGGAAGCGACATAGACCAGATGAGCGTTCGCGAGCAGGACCACGCCTAGCGCCGCGACCGCCAGTGCGAGGTAGAACTTGCGCGAACGCGGAAGCCTCATGGCTTGCGGCCCTGGTCGAGCAGATAAGTGGTCAGGATCTTGCGGTCGACTGGACTGAGGCGATGTTCCCACGCCGGCATCTCGCCCTGCCTACCATTGTAGATTGTCGTGTAGATCGTTTCGATGTCACCGCCGAAGAGCCACGTCCGATCGGTCAGATCGGGTGCGCCGACTTGTGGATTGCCGCGGCCCTGATCCCCATGGCAGGCTACGCAATTCGTGGCGAAGACTTCGCGTCCCTTCGTCACCGATGCCGCCTTGCCTTTTGCCCAGGCAGGATCCGACAAGGTCTTCACATAATCGGCAACCGCCAGTACGGCGTCGTTGTCGAGAATGCCGTCCTTGCCGAATGAAAGCATCTGACTGACGCGGGTCTCCTTGCTTGCAGGACTATTGACCCCCACCGCGATCGTGTGCGCAATCGCGTCCGGCGTGCCGCCCCACAGCCAGTCACGATCCGTGAGATCAGGAAATCCCCCGTTTCCCTTCGCGTTCATGCCATGGCAGGCCGCACAATTGTCGCCGAACAGACGGTGCCCGTCCTCTCGCACAAGTGTCATCAGTGCAGGATCAGCCCTGATCTGATCATAATTCATCGTCGCAACCTGCCTGGTCCAGGCAGAGCGTGCATCGCGGGCCTCAGCGACGCGCGTGGCGACGATATCCTTCTGGTCGCTCCCGAGCAGGCCTCGTGTGTAGGTCTTGCCCAGAGGCCAGGCGGGCATTAGTACCCAGTAACCGAGCGAGAAGAGTGCGGTAACGATCAGGAAGAACCACACCGCCTTTGGCACCGGTGTGTTGAGCTCCTTGATCCCGTTCCACTCATGGCCCGTCGTCATGTGCCCGCTATGGGGATCGCGCTCGCTTACCGCCACGGCTTGTCCTCGTCTTCGATGATGTCGCGTGCGGCCTTGTCGAACCGACCCTTGTTCGCAGGCCAGCATGCGTAGAGCAGAGCCACGCCCGCCATCGCGACCAGGTAGAACAACCCGAACGATTTGGAGAAACCAACCAGCGCTTGATGTCCGATATCCATACGGGGCCTACTTCTTCGGGGTTGCCGGCGTCGGCTGCGCGGCATCGCTCAGCTTGCCCAGGACCTGGAGATAGGCGACCAGCGCATCCATCTCCGAAATCGTGCCGTTGTCGCCATCGAACGAGCGGATCTGGGTTGCACTGCCGTAACGCTTCACAAGAGCCGCCGTATCGTCGTCAGGTGATGCTTGAGCCACCGCGTCCGCCGGCGCGTTCGCGATCATGTCATCGGTATAGGGGACTCCGACGTCCCGGAGCGCACGCAGATCATCGCCCAGATACTTGGTTTGCAACTCGCGCTCACGCAGCCAGCTGTAACGCGGCATGATAGACTGCGGCACGACATCGCGCGGATTGTTGAGGTGCGCGGTATGCCATTGATCCGAATATTTCCCGCCGATCCGCGCGAGATCGGGGCCCGTGCGCTTGGACCCCCAAAGCATCGGATGATCGTATTTGGACTCGACCGCGAGCGAATAGGGACCATAGCGCTCCACCTCGTCCTGGAGCGTGCGCACCATTTGCGAATGACAGGCGTAGCAGCCTTCACGAATATATATATTGCGGCCAGCGAGCTCGAGCGGTGTGTAGACGCGCATCTTGGGATCACTCTCGACCGTCTCGTCGATCGTGAAGAGCGGTGCGATCTCGATCAGCCCGCCAATGCTCGCGACGATCATGATCGCGACGGCCAGCACGACCGATTTGCGTTCGATGCGGTAATGGGTTCCGAACATCGGCGCTTATTCCGCAGGCTGGAGGCTGGCGGGCAGGGGAGTGTCGCCTGACGTCGCTGGCGCGCCGGACGGGCGGCGGATTGTCATCCAGATGTTGTAGCAGCCGACGAGGGCGCCGATCAGGAAAAGCAGCCCACCTATTGCTCTGGCCACGTAATAGGGATGCATGGCCACCATGCTATCGAGGAATGAATATGTAAGCGTGCCACTATCATTATAGGTGCGCCACATCAGGCCCTGGATGATGCCCGAGTTCCACATCGCGAAAACGTAAATGAGCGTTCCAGACAGCGCGAGCCAGAAATGGACCTCGACGAGTGCGGGAGAATACATGCGCTCGCGCTTCCACAGCCAGGGGACGACTGCATAGATCGAGCCGAACGTAATAAGCGCGACCCAGCCCATGGCGCCGGCGTGGACGTGTCCGATCGTCCAGTCGGTGTAGTGCGATAGCGCATTGACCGAGCGGATCGCCATGAACGAACCCTCGAATGTCGAGAGCCCATAGAAGATCGCGGCCATCATCATGAAGCGCAGCGTCGCGTCGTCGCGCACTTTGTCCCAGGCGCCGTTGAGCGTCAAAAGCGCATTCGCGGCCGCGATCCATGACGGCACCAGCAGCATGACCGAAAAGGTCATCCCCAGCGTCTGCACCCATTGCGGCAAGGCGGTGTAGTGGAGATGGTGCGAACCCGCCCACATGTAGAAAAAGGTGATACCCCAAAAACCGATGATCGACATCCGATACGAGTAGATCGGCCGCTCGGCACGCTTGGGCAGATAGTAGTACATCATGCCCAGGAAGCCGGCGGTCAGGAAGAAGGCGACGGCATTGTGGCCGTACCACCACTGGGTCATCGCGTCCTGGACGCCCGAGAACAGCGAATAGCTCTTGGCGCCGCCGAACGAGGCCGGGACCGCGAGATTGTTCACGACATGGAGGATCGCCACGACGAGGATGAACGCCAGATAGTACCAGTTGGCGACATAGATATGCGGTTCCTTCCGCCTCGCGAGCGTGCGTAGATAGAGCACGAGGTAAGTCACCCAGACGATGACCAGCCAGATGTCGGCATACCATTCGGGCTCGGCATATTCCTTCGATTGGGTAATGCCCAAGAAGTAGCCGGAAACGGCCAGCAGGCAGAAAAGGTTGTACCCGATGAGCACGAACCAGGGGCTGAATTGATCGGGCATGCGCGCGCGCGAGGTACGCTGCATCACGTGAAAAGACGTCGCAATCAGAGCATTGCCGCCGAACCCGAATATGACCCCTGTGGTGTGCGCAGGCCGCAAACGTCCGAAACTTGACCAGGCGCTATCAAACGTGAAATCGGGGAATGCCAACAGCCACGCGACCCAATCGCCAATGAACATGCCGAACACGGCCCAGCACATGGCAAGAACAATGCCCGCCTTACTGGGGTCGTCGTAGTAGCTTTGTAGACGGGTCGGGGCAGGTTCAGGGTCATAGAAGCCCTTGAGCACGAAGCAAAGAACGACGAGGCTGAAGCCCATCACGAGAAAACCATGCGTTTCCATGGGATCTGCGCGGCTCGCGCCGGCTGCAGCCATCGCCAGTCCGACGAAAGCCAGGATTACGAGTATCGCCATGCTCCACTGGCGCTCGTTTACAGTCAGCCCTGATACCACGCTCCGAGTCCCTCCCTCCGGCAGGTGGCGTACTCGTAGCATTAAAGAGGTATTGTTCATACCTCTATTGTTGGCGGCAGTTACCATTGCGCTGCGCTCGATCTGCGTCGCATGGCGGAAACACCAATGAGGGTCCGGGCTGGCTGGCGCGCCTGCCATTGGCAGTCCAGGACAGCGCGTAGCGCAAGCGGCCCTTGGCCGCGCCGATGCCCTAGAGAACGTCGCGAGAGCGCAGCCTTCCGATATTGAGATTGGCGGGCGTGCGATCGACCATGGCCTGCGCTCCAGCTCCGCAGGGAACAGGTTGGACAAGCGCCGCGAGAAGCAGCATAGCGGAGCCTCTCCGAAGACGATCCTTCATTGCTATGCACAACGCGCGAATTGGCTGTACCGAAATTGATCGCGATCTCGGGCCGACTCCATGACCAGATCGACACTATTCGATCGGAATTACCGATCACAAAAGCGCATTTAATCGACTTCGCTGCAGAGTCCGGGTCAGCTATAACGCTTCGGTCGAAAGCAAAACAGAGGATGGATGATGTCTGAAGATACCCCCAACCGCAGTAAGTGTCCGGTCACCCACCTGACCACAGCATTTGGCGCGCCGGTCGTGGATAACCAGAATTCGCTGACCGCGGGCCCCCGCGGGCCGCTGCTAATGCAGGACGTCTGGCTGCTCGAAAAGCTCGCGAATCTAAACCGCGAGATCATTCCCGAACGACGCATGCACGCCAAGGGCTCGGGCGCGTTCGGCACGTTCACTGTGACGGGAGACATCACCCGCTACACCCGCGCCAGGATCTTCAGCGAAGTCGGCAAGAAGACCGACATGTTCGCGCGCTTCACCACGGTGGCGGGCGAACGCGGCGCCGCCGATGCCGAGCGCGACATTCGCGGCTTCGCGCTGAAGTTTTACACCGAAGAAGGCAACTGGGACATGGTCGGCAACAACACGCCGGTCTTCTTCCTGCGCGATTCGCGCAAGTTCCCCGATCTCAACAAGGCGGTGAAGCGCGATCCGCGCACCAACATGCGTTCGGCGACGAACAACTGGGACTTCTGGACGCTGTTGCCCGAAGCGCTGCACCAGGTGACGATCGTGATGTCCGATCGCGGCATTCCCAAGTCCTATCGCCACATGCACGGCTTCGGCTCGCACACTTACAGCTTCTATAACGACGCGGGCGAGCGGTATTGGGTGAAGTTCCACTTCAAGACCCAGCAGGGCATCGAAAACCTGACCGATGACGAAGCGGGCAAGCTGGTCGGCGGCGATCGCGAAAGCCACCAGCGCGACCTTTACGAAGCGATCGAGCGCGGCGATTTTCCCAAGTGGAAGATGTACATCCAGGTCATGCCCGAGCTGGAGGCCGAGACTTATCCCGTCCACCCGTTCGACCTGACCAAGGTGTGGTACAAGTCCGATTACCCGCTGATCGAGGTGGGAGAGTTCGAACTGAACCGCAACCCGGAGAACTTCTTCCAGGATGTCGAGCAGAGCGCGTTCGCGCCGTCGAACCTGGTGCCCGGTATCGGCGTGTCGCCCGACAAGATGCTGCAATCGCGCCTGTTCGCCTATTCGGACGCGCAGCGTTACCGGCTGGGAGTGAACCACCACCAGATTCCGGTGAACGCGCCGCGTTGCCCGGTCTATTCGAACCACCGCGACGGGCAGGGCCGGATGGACGGCAATTATGGCGGGCTGCCGCATTATCAGCCGAACAGCTTTGGCCAGTGGGTCGATCAGCCCGAATTTCGCGAACCGCCGCTGAAGATCGACGGCAACGCCGACTTCTGGAATTTCCGCGAGGATGACGATGATTATTTCACCCAGCCGCGCAAGCTCTTCCAGCTGATGAGCCCGGCGCAGCAGCAGGTCTTGTTCGATAACACGGCCAGCGCGATGGGTGATGCGCCGGATTTCATCAAGCAGCGCCATATAGACAACTGCACGCGCTGCGACCCGGCTTATGGCGCGGGCGTGGCCAAGGCTCTGGACATGATGGCGAAGCCCCCGGCGGAACTTTCGTCCAAGCCCGAGCTCGCCGACTGACGGTGAGGGGCGCAGGCTCCCCCGCCCGGTGCGGGGGAGCCGATCGTGATGCGATAGCGCCGCGAAGGGCTTCCTCGACGATATCAAGCAGTCGACGGAGGATAAGAGCGTGCTATTTCGGATGGAAGGCGCCGCAGCATGATCGTCACCAGCGGGAGGCGGCGAAGGCGCCAGCGAGGCCGAGTACCCCGCCTGCCTTGCAACGCCGCCTCTCGGTACGGCTACGACCTAATCCGGATCGGCAATTTCGAAATTACCAGGGTTGGCCGGGCACCACTTTAGGTTCTCTACGGCCAGCCAGTAACACCGCAAAGCCGGCGACCCCGGCGAACAGAGAACCGAGCAAAACGCCGATCTTTGCCTCTGTCTGAAGCAATGCGTCACCCGGATAGGCGAGGGGCGTGATAAAGAAGCTCATCGTGAAACCGATGCCGCAGAGCAGGGCGATTCCCAACAGCTGACTCGGCCGTGCGTGCGACGGCATCTTTGCAAGTTTGAGCCGGATCGCCAACAGCGCAAAGCCGAACACACCAACCGTCTTGCCTCCTAACAAACCTAAGCCAACGCCGAGGGTCACCGGCGCTGCAAACGCTGCAGCAGGAAGCCCTAGGATTGGCACTCCAGCGTTGGCGAACCCGAAGATCGGCAGGATCAGGAAGCTGACCGGCCGATGCAACAGGTGCTCTAGCCGGTGGAGCGGGCTATGGATTTCGTCTTCAAGGGTGCCCGGGCTGGTCCGCAACGGGATAATCAGCGCCAGGACGATGCCCGCGATTGTCGCATGAATGCCCGAGCGCAGCACGAAGAACCACAGCACCAGACCGAGGAGAAGATAAGGTGTCAGCCGCACCACACGGAAGCGGTTCATCGCGTAGAGTGCGCAAGTGATGGTCGCGGCACCCAGCAGATAGGAGAGGTTTAGTTCGGCGGTGTAGAACACAGCGATGATCATCACGGCGGCGAGATCGTCGAGGATTGCCAGCGCGGAGAGGAATATCCGGAGTGATGCCGGCACCCTTTTACTGAGCAGCGACAGCACGCCGAGTGCGAAGGCGATGTCGGTCGCTGCCGGGATCGCCCACCCGCGAGCGGTCGCCCCGCTATTGAATCCGAGGAAGATCAGAGCGGGCACCGTCATGCCGCCAGCGGCTGCGATGCCGGGTAGGATGCGCCGCGACCAGGTCGAAAGCTGCCCGTCTAGCATCTCGCGCTTTATCTCGAGCCCGACCAGCAGGAAGAAAATCGCCATAAGGCCGTCATTGACCCAATGCTTGACCGATAGCGGGCCGAGATGACTACGCAGGATTTGCTCGTAGCCACTGTGTAACGACGAGTTGGCGACGAGCAGCGTGAGCAGGGCAGTCGCCAGCAGGATGAGACCGGCGGAGGATTGATGGGTTAGGAATTGGCGCAACGCGCTAGGGCTGACGAAATTCTTGAGGGCCAAGGTTTACTCCGGGTGCAATTGCTCATCGTTGGCGGCCCGACCAGCGTATTAACCTGCCATGCACTCTCAACGAGCGCGGCACCCGCTACTCCTATCGCATTGCGAACGCCGCTCGACAACCGTGATCGGCGCTATGCAATGGCCTAATGTCCGCGAACTGTCGGGTTTTTGGAACCCAAACGGCGGTCCCCGAAAATCGCGTGTCGCCAACGCAACCCTATTCGACCGGCATGCCGGCAATCGGCAACCCGCGCTCATGCGCGACAAAGCTGCCGGGCTCTAATCGCTGCGGGTCGTGTTCAACGCTCTTCGGCTACTCGTTTATCGCGAACGGTCGGCGCATTTCCAAACAGGCTCTACGATATCTGAAAGAGCGCGTCTCAGACCGACAAAGGTGCAAAGGGCGCCGTCACAGATTTGGAGCATTGTGCTTTCCAGTAGGGTGCCTTCCGTAAGGCAATGACATTGGGCGATGGACTGATCCTCATGCACGACATACTTTGAGAAAAATTCCTGTCTTCCAATTTTCTCAACATTCAACAGGTGACAATCGGATTTGCGGATCATGCCCGGGCCGCCGTCGAAGGCTGGCATAGCCCCAGCCGACCGCCACGATCAGGGGCAGGACGCCGGCGAACATGAAGATAAGATCGCCCGGCATGCGCAGCCATTCCAGCAGACGCGGCAGCGGTGCGCCCGTAAAGTTCAGTTCACGCGCATACCAATAACCATTCTCGATCACGGCATGCAATTGAAGCAGGCCGCCCGGCAATAGGCTGAGCAGGATCATCAGCGCGAGGCCGATATTCAATCCCCAGAAGGCAATGGCGATCAATCTTGAGATTTTGGACCAAACCTCTTCCTCGATCGCTTCGCGCAGGACGAACACCATGAGGGCGATGCCGAGCATGCCAAACACGCCCATCAGTGCGGCATGGCCATGGTTGGGCGTCAGGATCGTCCCCACTTCATAGTAACTCACGATCGGCGTGTTGATGAGAAAGCCGAACACGCCGGCGCCAAGAAAATTCCAGAAACCGACCGCCATGATGAACATGAAGGTCCAGCGATGGCGTTCAACGACGGAATCCTGTCCTTTCGTCGTACGGACGAATGACCAGGCATCGAGCGTGATCATCGTCAAGGGCACCACTTCAAGCGCCGAGAAGACGGCCGAGAGCGCCATGTTGGCTTCGGTCTGGCCGGTCCAGTACCAATGGTGGCCAGTGCCGATCAGGCCGCCACCGAAATAGAGAATGGCGTCGAGATAAATGGTCCGCAGCGCCGTCAGACGATGCACGAGCCCCATCTTGTAAAACAGGATCGCGACGATGACGGTGACGAAGAATTCAAAAAAGCCCTCAACCCACAGATGAATGATCCAGAAGCGCCAGGCATCGACGATCGTGAAATTGGTTTCGGACCCGAAGAACAGCGCCGGCAGGTAGAACATCGGAATGGCGAAGCCGGCCAGCAGGAAGAAGCGGGCGAGCGACTTGTGCTCGGGGTCGCGCAGCGCGGGCGCCACCGCCCGCCACAAGAGAACGAACCAGATGCACAGCCCGACGATCAGCAGCAATTGCCAGAACCGGCCGAGTTCGAGATACTCCCAACCCTGGTTGCCGAACCAGAACCACGAAAGCGGCAGCCATTGCAGGATTCCCGCCCATTCGCCCAGCATGCTGCCCACGATGACGATCGCGAAGGCGACGAACAGCACGTGAATGGCGAGACGCTGCCGCGGCGGCGTCTTTCCACCGAGCAGTTCCGCGACGAACAGCGCACCCGCAACGAAGCTGGTGGCGATCCAGAACAGCGCCGATTGCAGGTGCCAGGTCCGCATCAGGTTGCTGGGAAACCAGGAGGCGAGGTCAAAACCGTAGAAATCCCCTGGATCCGCCCGGTAATGCGCGATCGCCGCGCCGAAGAAGACTTGGCCGAGCAGAAGAAGGGCGGCCACGCCCATATATTTGACCGTGGCGCGCTGTGCGTCGCTGATGACCCAGTTTTGCATGGACGCAGGTGTTCCGTGCCAGCCCAGATAGTCGAACCGGCCGAAGGCAAGCAGCGCCAGCGCCGTGCCGCCGAGCAAGGCGATAAAGCTGAGCGCGCTCCAGATCAGCGCCGCGCCGGTCGGGCGATTGCCCGCAAGCGGATCATAGGGGAAATTGTTGGTATAGGAGTGACCGGTTCCTGGCCGCTCGGCGACTGAGCCCCAGGCCGCCCAGCCGAAAAAAGCGGTCAACTGGCGAAGCTCGCTCTTGTCGGTGATGAGGCTGGGAGCCAGACCGCCGTTGCGTTCCGGATGCTCGAAATAGCTGGCCCAGCGGCTCTGCTGCTGATCGAAGGCGGTGACGCCGGCAGGGAGCAGGGTGAGGGTGGCCGTTGCTGGATCGTAACGGTTGACGCGCAGTTGCAGCGCCACCTCACCATCGATGGCGGCACGATCGGCCAGGGTTAGTGCTACATAGGCTTTGCCGAAGCGGGTCTCGGCGCGTTCCTCCGCGACGGCGAGTGCCCAGGCATGAAGATAGGATGCGCTGAAATCCGGCCCGAGATAGCCGCCATGCCCCCAGATGGAGCCGTTGTTCATCAGGCCGTATTTGAGGAACACCTGCTGGCCGGCGCGGATATCGGCTCCAGTGAAAACGACTTGTTCGCGTGAGTCCACGACATGTTCGGGGACAGGTGGGGCGTTCGTATAGGTCTTCACCATAAGCAGGCCGAGCACGCCAAAGCCCAGTACCATGGTGAAAATCACGGCCCGGCGCCACCAATGCGACAGGTCTTCGACAGGCTCCGTTCTTGTCATCGCTGGCATGCCCTCCCTGCCGTGTGCTCAGTTGGCTCGGTTCACTGTGCGAACAGGATCGTCAGCAACAAGGATGCGTCCTCAATGCCTCTCAGCCGGTGGCTTGCGCCGCCATCCAGGTAAATCCAGTCGCCGGCGGAAAGCTCGCATTCGGTGTCAGCGATACCAAGCGTGATCCGGCCTTCCAGACAATGGAGCGTGATGTCCCCGGTGACTTCGTGCGCTGGTATTTCCCTGCCGGAAGGGATGACAAGACGGATCGCCTCGAAGCTCTTTGTCTTGACGATTGCGGTCGTTTGCTGGCTCGGAAAATCTTTGCCGAATGGCCGCAAGTCCACGATCTCACCTGCCTGGGCGTGGCGCTGTGCCATAGGCCGCATCCTTTCACCGTCTTTTCAGAAATTTGGCTCATCGAGGATATTGAATCAACCAAAACATTGGTTGGGTCAGCCATAACGATTATTGTTCAATACTGGGCGCCGCGGCCAATCTCGACCGTTTGTCGTGTCTCAAAGGCAGGTTCGGCCGTGTATCGCGGTCGATTAATCGACACTCCTATTTTGTATGATGTTGGCAGATTATTTGCCGCTCGGTTCACCTCGTGCGCCATGATCCGATTTTGTGCGCTGCTACGGACGCATTGCTTCTGACAGCGCCAGGGATTGACGCCTGTTCGTCGTGCCGCTGTTCGTGGAGACCTATTTCGGCGATCAGTTATTGTGTTGCGCGACAGCGTTTCTATGGCTTCGGACTGACCTGTGGCTCAGGTCTCAGAATCCGCGCGGGTAGCGGCGATGGTGGACTCGGCGCCCATGCGCGTCCGACCCGCAGTGAAACGTTTTTCGGTCGCGGTAGGCGTCTCATCAGCGGAGCAACCCTCGAATTCGGAATGCGCGGAACCAATGCGTCATGCGCTACCTCTCATGTTTGTAGACGATGACCGCCCGCGAACCGATGTCCGGTCGTCGGCTCCAGATCTCGAAAGCCTCGATGCCCGGTAGTGTGCGAGGCAATGCATCAAGGACCTGCTGCCAGTTCTCATGTTTCTCGCTGATCATGATCGTCCGCTCGCCATCCACGGAATCGATGGTCAACATGACGATAAAAATCGTTGAAGCGCTATAAGGCAGGCATGCGACCGAAACCTGACGGACGGCGCTCCATGGTTCGGACCAGTGCATTGCACGATTGCCGAGCACGACGGTGTCATGAGCAACATCAATGATTTCGATTGGCATTCTCTCAGGCTTGGCCATTCCCATCTTTAATCCTTTAGCGAAGGGAATAGTCGTTCCCTAAGCGCGGCTGCATCGGCCTGCCGTTCCTCGACGGTCTTGTCATCGATGGCATCGATCGCGCTTTGTAGATGGACCGCAACGGTGCCGCGTTCGTTAACCTGGTCAAGAAGAGCCAACGCCTTCTTCATCAGCGACAAGGCTTCTCCGCGTCCCTTTGCTTTTGCATATTGCCTGCCGTCTACCTTCGCGCTTGTAGCTATAATCGTAGCAGGCTGGCATCAACATGTCTGAATTAGATCCATATTGGCTGCATAACCAAGAATGGAGTGCGCACAGATCGCTCATCCGGGTCGCAATCAGCTAGTCGTTCACCAGATTGTAGGCGATTCCGATCCGGCGCGGCGCGCTCGCGCGTTTTCCCAATGTATGCTCGATGAATTTTCGCGCCGCTACCTCGTTGGAGAAGGAAACAGTGATGCTCGAATGCGTGCGGCCGATGCGTCCCCAACGGAGCGCGACGATGACATGCCCAAATAGATCCTGTGACGCGTATATATGATACGCCCGTGCTATGTTGCGCTCGGCATCGACCGCCTCAAGGGCACAGCACCAATCGACGAGTTGGGTTGGCGGCTCGAACATGGGAGGAACGTGCCAATGGGATTGCGGCCCGTCCAATTGATAAGCTGAATCAGTTTTGTCGCACTGATTCAGATTTTGAAGCTAGCATGAGGCATTCTCATGTTCGCCGACGATGTCGCTTCGCTCAGAGGAGACCATGACTGCCGGCTGCAGCACCCATGATCGTCGCGACCGAGAGGAGAAGGACGATCCGGTGCAGTCTCTCCATCCGCACGAAATCGCGGGTGGGATGGACCGCGCCAGCGGTGCGATGATGGTGCGCCAGAGGCTCGATGACGAAGAGCATGAGCGCGAAAATCGCCCATAGACATACCATGGCGTGCATCCACCAGAAGCGGGGATCGACAAAGCGACCCCACATCTGGCTACGATAGACCATCCACAGACCGCTCGCCCCGGCGATCAGAACCCAGATCCGGGCTTGAGGGGCGAAATGCTCCTCAAAGCGCCGGAACACTGCCAATCTCTCGGCGGGTGGATAGCCGCGACGGGTGGACGGCATCACCACAAGCGTGACGAACGCGACCCCTCCGATCCAAACAACGATCGAGAGGACGTGCAGTGCGCGTGCCAGTGCGTCGCCCATCGCGCTAGCGTCAGGCCGCCAGTAATTCGTCGGCAGGGCCGAAGAACTCATAGTGGATGCGATCGGACGGCACACCCGCCAGCGACAGGGTCGAGACCGCGTGGCGCAGAAACGGTCGCGGCCCGCAAATATAATAATGGGCGTCGGCAACCGACGTGTTGGCGACCAGCCACTCGTCGGAAATGATTCCGGCGACGTCATAGTCGCGGCCCGCAACCTCGTCGGCGAGCGGTGTCTGGTGGAAGTCGATCACCTGGATCGCCTTGGCGCCGGTCGCTAGCGTGCGCACATGATCCCGCATCGCGTGCGTCAGCTTGTCGTGGGTGCCGTGGATATACTGAACAGGGATGCCGGCATCCTCGTTGGCGAGGGCTTCGAGCATAGCGACCATCGGCGTGAGGCCGACACCTCCCGAGAGCAGCACGACGGGTCGTTCGTCATGATCGTCGAGAAAGAATTCGCCAGCCGGGGCGGCCACCTTCAGGACTGTGCCCACTTTGACGTCCCGGTGGATCCATCCTGAAGCCAGACCAAGCTCTTCGCGCTTGACCGAAATGCGATAGGTCTCGCCGTTGGGCGCAGCCGAAATCGAGTAGTTCCGCTTGACCGGCGGGTGGCCGGGGATCTCCAGCCAGAATGTCAAATATTGCCCGGGCTTATAGCCCATCACCGGTTGGCCATCGACCGGACGCAGGATGTACGAGTTGATCACGCTGCTCTCGCGAACCACAGCGTCGACGCGGAAGTCGCGCCAGCCATTCCAGCCTCCGCTCGCGCCCTTCTGTTCGCCATAGATGCGGCCTTCGCGCGCGATGAGGATATTGGCGAGGAACCAATAGGCCTCGCCCCAGGCCGCCAGGATTTCGTCGGTCGCAGCATCGCCGAGCACCGCCTTGATGGCCCCGAGGAGCGCCTCTGCGACATGCGGATAGTGCTCGGGCAGGATCTGGAGACCGACATGCTTTTGTGCGATCCTCTCGACAGCCGGTGCCAGCGCGCCAAGATTTTCGATGTTGCTAGCGTAAGCGAGGATCGCACCCGTCAACGCCCGCGGCTGCGACCCAGCATCGCCATGGTGCGACTGGTTGAACAGATCGCGGATCTCTGGGTTCTGAAACATGCGGGCATACATCTCATTGACGATATCCAGGCCATGGGCTTCCAGTGCGGGAACGGTCGCCTTGACGAGCGCGATCGTCTGTTCGCTGAGAGGTTGCGACATCATATTCTCCTGACTTTGAGGTTAAAAAACGGTGGTGCAATCCGAGGATCGACGATCAGACGTCTGGGCGATGATCGTAGAAATCGACCTGCATCTTCATCTGCCCGAGCGGGGTTACGAAATGCGGCTGTTGCGGAAGGACGAGCCCTGGCCTGTCCGGCGTCAGCACGATTTCCGAAGACGGATCGACATAGGTGAGCGTGAGCGCTCCTTCGATGACCCGGATCAGACCCCACACGCCCGCCTTGGTGTCATGCCGCGCGCGCAAGGCTGCCGGGAGCGTGTGCTCATCAAAGATCGGTGTGGATCGATAGGGACGGCTTTCACTCACGAAACTGTACCTCTGTGGTCTTGGTCGATGGCGCGGCCGGCCCGGCTTTGGGGCGCGGGACCGAGCTTGAAGAATATTGCGAGCTGGAGGCTCTCCGCGATGCGTGCTGCCTTTGATTGGAGCGCGACCGCGGCTGCAGGTTCCATCAGTTCGTCAGTGGTCTGCTGCCAAAGATCCAGCCAGCGATCGAAGAGGGCCGGGGTGATCCGATCTTTGTGCTTAAGATGTGCCGGGACAGGTTGACCCTTATAGCGTCCGGTCGTCAGCATCACCGATGACCAGAAATGGGCCAGCTTCTCTAGATGTTCGGGCCAATCATGCACTGCGTCGTTGAAGATCGGTCCCAACTCGACGTCTGCCCGGACGCGAGCGTAAAAGGCGTTCACCAAATGCGCGAGACTGCTCTCATTGATCGCTGAGGGACCGTTCACGACTCATCCTTCAATCATGCATTGCGAATACATCTATGATGAGCGTTTGAAAGATGCAACAGAAATGCATATAAAATCATCGGGTCGGTGAAGGCCCGACAGGAACGAGCATGAAGCTGACGCTGTTCACTGATTATTCGATGCGCGTGCTGCTCTATCTCGCGGCGCGACCGGATCGCCTGTGCTCGATTGCGGAAGTCGCCCGGGCTTATGGGATTTCACAGAACCACCTGATGAAGGTGGTCAACGATTTGGCTCGTTCGGGCTATATCGATAGCCTCAGGGGGCGCAGTGGCGGTATCCGTCTCGGTAAGCGCCCCGCCGAGATCAACATCGGCTCGCTCGTCCGACATACGGAAGGAGGCTTTGATCTGGTCGACTGTGACGGATGCATCGTCGCGCCGGCGTGCCGGTTGACCGGCATCCTCAAAGAGGCACTTCGCGCATTCCTTTCGGTGCTCGACCGCTATACGTTGGTCGATCTCGTTGCCAGCCCTCGCGATTTTGATCAGATTTTCGGGAAGCTCGAAGTGAAATCCTGATCTTTCTCTGCCAAGCTGGGGTTTGCCTGTCCGAGGCTTGGGGATGGAGCCTTTGAGGACAATTGCAACGTTCGAACTTAAACTCATCGGTCATTCACAACCAACTGTTGCTCTCCCTCGACGCTGAAATTTCCAATGATGAAATGAGCCGATGACCGAATCGATCGATGCAACAGCACGCCTGATCCCAGCCCTGGACGACGTCGCTTCAGATGTTGCGGATGCGACGCAGCGCACCAATAGGACCACGAGCGTATTGCATCAGAAGCTCGATGCCATAGCGCGGATCAGCAGCATTATCCGCGCCGTCGCGGGTCAATCCAAACTCCTCGCCCTCAACGCCTCGATCGAGGCCGCCCGCGCGGGTAATGAGGGGCGCGGCTTTGGGATTGTGGCGGTAGAGATGAAATCGCTTGCGGCGCAGGCCGAACAAGGTGCGGCGGAAATAGACTCCAGCCTGGCCGAGGCTGTTGCCGCGATAGCCGACAATGACGCTGCTATCGCGGCGCTCAGTGCCGCTGTCGAGCGCGGGGTGACTCTAGTCGGCAAGATCGTCGAATCGACGATGACCGCAGGTACCGACGACCAATAATTTTGGAGTTAAACCGCAAAACTATTCATTTGCCTGAGCGGGTCATCTTGCCCACGCTCAAACTCCAGTCGAGGAGAATCTGGTCCGGGGCCTGCCCGATAGGAGAGGACGCCTTACGCATGGGGCAGGTGCCGAAGAAACGAGCGCTGGGCAGCCCGTTTTCATGGTCCGGGGTTTTATGGACGCTTGCGATGGCGGCCGGCACCGCGGGCCTCGTTGCCCTGCAGAAGTCCCGCATTTTGAGCGAGGAGATGCTCATTCTGCTGGTCTTCGTCGCGGTGCCGGTGGCGGCATTCTGTCTCTCTGGCAAGGGGCAGGATCGCTCGGACGACCAGCCTGCCCCCAAGGACAAACGGTGCCAATAAGACGCGGCCGCGCACCGAGGGCCCTGATGGAGGCGCGGTCGCGCCCGCGAACTTTCCAACAGAATATTTGCGCCTTACCATCAATATTTTGATCTACGAGAAGGGCAAAAAGCTCGGGTAATAGGGCCGCACCATAGGGAGGTGATGACCACGGTCTTAGACTGATCGTGACAATTACCCATTGTCACGGTTGATGAGTATGCCGAGTTCGCTTGCAGGCGGAATACGCCTGCCATTACCCAATATCCATGTTGATCCGCAGAGGCTGCTCTTTTCGATGAGCAGCTTGATCGCTGCATCGATTACCTTGGCTATCGCATTTTCGGCCAGCCTCCCGCGCCCCTGGTGGGCGCTGCTGACGGTCTATGTGACAGCGCAACCAATGGCGGGCGCTTTCCGGCCGAAGGTGTTGTATCGGCTCGGCGGGATCCTGATCGGCGCGGGCATGACGATCCTGTTGGTGCCGAATCTCCAGAATTCTCCCGAACTGCTCGTGCTTTGCCTCGCTTCCTGGGCGGGCCTGTGCATCTATCTTGCGGTACTCGACCGGACACCGCGCGCCTTTTTGTTCCAGATGGCGGCGTTTAGCGCGGCCGTTATCAGCTTTCCCTATCTCGACGATCCCGCGAACATCTTCGACACCACCATTGCCCGGGTCCAGGAGATGACCGTCGCGATCCTGTCGGTGACGGCCGTTCATGCCCTGTTGCAGCCGTGGAGCGCGACACCGGTCATCCGGGCGCGGGCGCTATCCTTCTTGACGCATGCGCGGCGCTGGACCGTCGAGGCACTGGGCAGTGAGCACACCAGGCTTGAATATGAGCATCGGCGGATGCTGGCAGCTGACGTCACCGAATTGGGCATGATCGCCATTCATCTCCCGTTTGACCAGCGCTGGGCGCCGGCGACCCGGCGCCGAGTCATGGCCTTGCAGCAGCACCTCGCCAATGTGCTGCCCTTCGCATCGGCTGCCGCCAACCGCCTGGATCAATTGCGCGCAATGGCACCCCTGCGACCCGACCTGTCGGCGTTGGTGGGCGAGGTGTCGGACTGGCTGGCGGATGAGGACGCCAGACCGGAACGTGCGGGACAACTCGTCAGGCAGTGCGAGACGTTCGCGCAGGAGATGGAGGCGAAGGCGGACTGGGCGTCGTTGCTCACCGCGAGCGCGTGCATCCGCATGGCGGATTTTCTTACGGCGCTCGCAGCCAGTCGCCGACTGGTGAACCGCATTGGCTCGCCGGGGCGCCCGAATTTCAAGAATGAGGTTGTCGAGCGTTTCGCGCTGGCGCGCGATCACGGTGTCGCCGCCTTGGCAGGTCTCGCGACGACGGTTGCGATCATGCTCTATTGCGCGGTCTGGATCCTGCTGGCCTGGCCTAACGGATCGGCGACTGCGGCCTTTGCCGCATTGATTACCTGCTCCTTTGCAGCACAGGATGATCCGGCTCCGGTGATCGGGCGCTATCTTACAGCCACCCTCAAGACATTCCCGCTCGCGGCGCTGTACCTCTTTGTCGTCCTCCCGCGGGTGGACGGTTATGAGATACTGATCATCACGCTCGCGCCGGCGCTGTTGTGGATGGGCTATATTCAGGCCGATCCCAAGCGGTCGCCGGAGGCGCTGCCGATGTTCTCCTGCTTCATCGTGGCCATGGGTTTTCTCGCGCGATTCCAGGCCGATTTCGCAGCGTTCATCAACACCGGGCTGGCGCAGATCGGCGGGATCGTCGCGGCGCTCGCGGTCACTAAATTGTTTCGCTCGGCCAATGTGTTGTGGACGGCGCGGCGCATTCTGCGGAGCAATTGGGGCGAACTGTCTCGCCTGGCGGACATTCGCACGCCATTCGTGCCGCAGCGTTGGACGGCCATGGCGGTCGACCGTTTGGGGCAGGTGGCCGCACGGATGGCCATCGCGTCACCGAGCGACGCCCTGCATGCGGCCGATGGGCTTTCCGACCTGCGCATTGGCCGCAATATCATCCCGTTGCGGCGATCCTTGCCCCACGTCCCCCATGACGTTCGCCATGGCCTAGGCGCTGTCTTGTCGGGGCTGAGCGCCTTCTATGCGACCCGCTGGCGGAACGGTGCTCCCGATGCTCCGCCGCCTGCCTTGCTCGCCGCGATGGATTCCGCCCTGCACGCGTTAGTCGCACTCCCGGGCGACGAACATCGGCGGCAGGCGGTGCGGGCACTGGTCGGCATGCGCTGCAATCTGTTCCCATCCGCCGGGAAGCCGAGCGGAGCGATGCCATGATCGAAGAGATCAATATTCTCGGCGTCTATATTCCCGCCGCGCTATTATGGGGGGTGCTAGCGGCTGTCCTGATCTATCTGGTCCGCGCGCCTCTCCAGCGTCTGCCTGTCTACCGCGCGCTGTGGCATCCCAGCCTGCTCGAGCTCGCCTGCTTCGTTCTCTTGTGGTGGGGGCTGAGCGTCCTTGCCGACATGTTCCTCTATTCCTGGCTCATCTCTTGATCATGCTGCATAAACAAAATCTCGTGCGTTCGATCACGACACTCCTCGTCATCCTGGCTACGCTTGGCGGGATCTATGCGTTGTGGTTGCGCTATCAGGTCGCGCCCGTCACCCGCGACGGCAAGGTCCGGGCTGATATGGTGCCGATCGCAGCCGACGTCAGCGGGCTCGTTACCGAAGTCCGCGTCCACGACAATCAGGTTGTGAAGAAGGGCGATGTGCTCTTCACGATTGATCAGCCTCGATATCGGCTCGCGCTGGAGCAGGCCGAGGCGAATGTCGCGAGCCAAAAGGTCGCCCTGGCGCAGGCCATCCGGGAGGACCGGCGTAACCGCGCCATGCCCGAGGTGATCGCGACCGAAGTGATCGAGCAGGGGCGGGCGCGGGTCGAGACGTTACGCGCAAGCATCGGCCAGGCCGTTGCCGCGCGGGATCTGGCCCAGTTCAACCTTGAGCGGACATTGGTCAGGGCGCCTGTCGGTGGTACGGCGTCAAATATGACGCTGCAGCCGGGCGTCTATCTGACGGCGGGCAAGCCCGCCTTCGCGCTCGTTTACGATGCCTCCCTCCGCGTCGAAGGGTATTTCGAGGAAACCAAGCTGCCCGACATTCGGGTCGGCGATCGCGCGAGTGTCTATCTGATGGGCATCGCCGATGAGGTCGAGGGCCATGTGCAGAGTATCGCGGGCGGTGTCGAGGATCGCGAACGGGCCGGTGCCGATGGGCAGCTCGCCAATGTGAACCCGTCCTTCACCTGGGTTCGTCTCGCGCAGCGCATTCCCGTCCGGATCGCGATCGACAAGATTCCCAGGAACGTCCGGATGATCCCGGGACAGACGGTCACGGTGATCGTGCATCCCCGCAAGGATGGGCGCGAGATCCACAGGAGCTTGCCGTGGTGAAGTGTGCACTTTCGTTTCTCTCGATCACGCTGCTCACGGGCTGTGCGGTGGTGGGACCGGATTATCATGTGCCCGAGGGTGCGATGATCAGCCAATCGGGTGCGCAAGGGGATTTCCTGTCGGGTAAGGCCGTTGCGAACGCCGAACCGCTGCCTGAGCGGTGGTGGACGCTCTATAATGATCCCGCACTCGACGCGCTCGTCGTTCAGGCGCTCGAGGCGAACACCGATTTGCGGGTTGCCGAAGCCAATCTCCAGCGCAGCCTCGCTCTTCTCGATGCGCGCGGCGCAAGCCGCGAATTGCAAGGCAGCGTCAGCGCGGACACGAGCTATGCGCAGCGATCCGCAGAGGCGGAACTGCAGCATGTTCAACCGCCGACGCGCCAGATTTACAATGCCGGTATCGGTGTCAGCTATGATCTTGATCTCTTCGGCGGTCTGAGGCGCGGGATCGAGGCGGCGAGCGCCGATAGCGAGGCGGCGGCAGCGGCCCGCGACCTCGTGCGGGTCAACGTCGCCGCCGAAGCGACGCGGGCCTATGCTGAGATTTGCAACAGCGGATCCCAGATCGATCTGCTCAACAGCGTCGTCGCGCTTCAGGCCAAGAGCGTCGCTCTGACCCGCATCCTCATCAGCCATGGCCGCGTCGCCCCTTATGAGCTCGATCGGCGGCAAGCGGCGTTGGATTTGACCAGATCCCGCCTTCCGCGTCTCGCCGCCCGGCAGCGCAACGCGCTGTTCCGGATGACGGCGCTGTTGGGACGCACGCCGAGCGAGGCTGATCTCGCGCTTCTAAACTGCCATCATGCGCTGCAAATGACCCAGATCCTGCCCGTAGGAGACGGTCAGGGGCTGTTGCGGCGGCGCCCTGACATCCGAATAGCCGAACGTCGCCTGGCCGCCTCGACGGCGCGGATCGGCGTGGCGACGGCCGATCTCTATCCGGACATCAAATTGGGAGCGTCGATCGGGTCGACTGGGGCAACGGCTGATTTTCTCTCGCCCGTGACCAACCGTTTCGGGTTGGGACCGTTGATCAGCTGGACGATCAACCGTCATGCGGTGCGTGGCAACATCGAGGCGGCAAAAGCGCAAAGCCGGGCTGATCTGGCGGCATTTGATGGCGTGGTCATCAAAGCGCTGCGCGAGGTTGAATCATCGCTCACATCTTACGCCGCGGGTATCGATCAATTGGAAAATCTCGAGCGGTCGCGCGATGAAGCGGCCCGGGCGGCGCAGCGTACCGCGCAGCTGCGGCGGGGCGGTAAGATTGATGAGCTTCCTGCGCTCGAAGCCGAACGCGATTTTATCGCGGCGCAACAAGCCGTGGCCGAGGCGAAAGCCGCCATGAACGAGGATCAGATTGCGCTCTTTCTGGCGCTGGGTGGCGGGTGGGCGGCACCGGCTTCCCACTGATCCGGCTCGGAACGCGCTTACCTATGCATCGGGTGGAAGGGTATCTTGATCCGGTGGCCGATAGTCTGGCGAATAGGACCGATTCTGGACGCTGCCTCAGGGAGCATAGACGGCTATTTATCCCACTGATTGTGCGCTTTGGCGTCTTGCGACCATGGCGGGCGTGCGTGAGGCCCATGATGCGCTATAGGCCTGCGCGAAGCCCCGCTCCCTTGCGCGGCTGACCACTCCCGGCGACATTCAATTGTCGCCGGGAGACCATTCACGAGCGCTCACGATACTGCGATATCAATTGGGATTCGGGCAGTTAAATGCAAGATTTCTGTTGGATAAGCCGCAAATAATGAAGTTGTGTAGGCGCTTGCAGCTCTTACCTTGGTCTTGAAATTTGGAGCGATCCGGTCGGCGTTTCCATCGCATCGATGATCGGGGTGCTCACTGCATGCGTGTTCGCACACGAACGCGGGACCAATATTAGGCGCACTGGCTTCTTAGCAAGACAGACGACTTGGATGTCAACTGCGCCATCAGGAGCAGTCGACATGATGGAATGTCTCCATGACCCCGGGACTATCGCGGCGCTCAAACGCGCCGCCGCAGATGCCGCGATCGCGCGGGTCGAGGATGGTATGCTCGTGGGCCTAGGCACGGGAACGACGGTCTCCTTCCTTATCGCCGGTTTGGGGAGGCGCGTCACGGCCGGCTTGCGAATAGAGATTGTCGCCACATCGCATGCCACAGTGCGTCAGGCCGCCGCAGCGGGCTTGCCGATCCGACCCTTCAATAGCCTCGCGAGTGTCGATCTCGCAATCGACGGCGCCGACGAACTCGATGTGCAGTTGCGTGCGATCAAGGGCCATGGTGGTGCAATGCTGCGCGAGAAGATCGTCGCGGCGGCGGCTGCGCACATGGTCGCCATCATCGATGCGAGCAAGGAAGTCGTGACCCTCGGACGCGGTGTTCTCCCGGTTGAGACGTTGCCGTTCGCGGCCACCTTCGTCGCGCATCGTGTCGAGGCGTTGGGCGCAAGTGTCAGCATGCGGATGGCGGGCAATGTTCCGTACCGCACCGACCAGAATAATATCGTGCTCGATTGCGGTTTCGGCGCGCTCGCCGATCCTGAAGGTCTGGCGTCAGACTTGTCTGCAATCCCCGGTGTGCTGGGTCACGGTCTTTTCCTCGATGAGATCGATGCCGCCTTTGTCGGCCGACGAGACGGTGTCGCGCACCTGATCCGCGCCGCGCAGGGTGTGATCCTATGACATGGAACGGGTCAACAGTTCGCGGGGGGCCGCCCCCGCCGGATTGTTCGGGCTCCGGTTCCGCGATTGGCGCTTTGGAGAGAGGATATGACGACTGAGCTCCAAGAGCACGCCGTTCGCACCCTTGACGCGCTGGCCATCAATACGGTGCGAACACTCGCGATCGACGCTGTCGAGAAAGCGTCGTCGGGTCATCCGGGAACCCCGATGGCCATGGCACCGCTGGCCTATACGCTGTGGAGCCGTTTCCTTCGCTATGATCCCGATCGGCCGGACTGGCCAAACCGCGATCGCTTCGTGCTTTCGGATGGTCATGCGTCGCTGCTGCTCTACGCATTTATCCACCTCGCCGGGATAGTGGAGATCGATGCGCAAGGCAGGCCGACCGGACAGCCGGCGGTCAGCCTCGATGACATCAGGCAGTTTCGGCAATTATCCTCCAAGACGCCCGGTCATCCGGAATATGGGGTGACGACGGGCGTGGAAGTGACCACCGGCCCGCTCGGACAGGGGTGCGGCAATTCCGTCGGCATGGCGATCGCCGAACGCTGGCTGGCGGCCCATTTCAATCGCGACGACGCCACGCTGTTCGACCATGACGTCTATGTGCTGTGTAGCGATGGCGACATGATGGAGGGCGTGGCGAGCGAAGCGGCATCGCTCGCCGGCCATCTCAAGTTGTCGCACCTGTGCTGGATCTACGACAGCAACCGCATCACCATCGAAGGCGATACCCACCTTGCCTTCAGCGAGGATGTGACGACACGGTTTCGAGCCTATGGCTGGAATGTCCTACACGTCGATGACGCGAATGACACCGACACGATCGCGCGGGCACTGGCGGCGTTCCGGGAAAGCAAGGACGCACCGACGCTTATCGTCGTCGATAGCATCATAGGCTGGGGTTCGCCGATCGCCGGCACGGCTAAGGCGCATAGCGATCCGCTCGGGTCGGACGCGGTCCGGCAAACCAAGCGGGCCTATGGTTGGCCCGAGGACGCGCAGTTCCTCGTTCCGCCTGGGGTCGCGGATCATGTCCGCGCCAGCCTCGCCGACCGTTCACGACCGCGGCGCGAAGCCTGGGAGGAGATGCAGCGTCAGTATCACAAGCAGTATCCCGAACTTGCCCAACAGCTTGAGGCGATGCTGCGCGGCACCTTGCCTGAAGGCTGGGAGAGCGACGTGCCGCAATTCGCGACTGACGCTACTGGGATCGCGACGCGCGACGCCGGGGGAAAGGCGCTTAACGTGATCGCGCAGCATGTGCCGGCGCTGGTGGGGGGCGCGGCTGACCTGGCGCCTTCGACCAAGACCCGGCTCACCTTTGATGGCGCGGGCGATCTCGGCGCAGAGAGCCAGGGCGGGCGGAATATGCATTTCGGCGTCCGCGAGCATGCGATGGGCGCGATCGCCAACGGCATGGCGCTCTCGAATCTCCGGCCATTCACAGCGACCTTCCTCGTATTCAGCGATTATATGCGTCCGCCCATCCGCCTTGCGGCGATGATGGAACTGCCCACGATCTTCGTCTTCAGTCACGATTCGATCGGGGTTGGTGAGGACGGGCCGACGCATCAACCGATCGAGCATCTGGCCGCGCTCCGCGCCGTTCCCGGTCTCAATGTCATCCGCCCTGCAGACGCCAATGAGACCGTGGAAGCCTGGCGGGTCGCCATGGGACAGAGCCAAGCGCCGAGCTGCCTCATATTGTCGCGGCAGAAGCTGCCGATCATCGACCGGGACCGTTATGCGGCCGCCGATGGCCTTGCCCATGGCGCCTATGTGCTGGCGGACATAGATGGGGGCGATCCGGAACTGTTGCTGCTTGCCACCGGCAGCGAGGTCGCGCTGGCGCTTGGCGCGCATGAACGCCTTATGGCGCAAGGTGTCCGTTCGCGCGTTGTCTCGATGCCTTGCTGGGCCTTGTTCGAGAAGCAGCCGCGTCGCTACCGCGATACCGTGTTGCCGCCGGCGGTGCGCGCCCGCGTCGCGGTGGAGCAGGCCTGCGCGCTGGGATGGGACCGCTATGTCGGTCCCGGCGGCGCAACCGTGACGATGGCCAGTTTCGGCGCATCGGCGCCGTACGCCAGGCTGCGGGAAAAATTCGGCTTCACCATCGATCATGTCGTCGCGGTGGCCCGGAGCGTGTTGTCCGCGGAGGAAAGATGATGACCAATCGGTTGCGCAGCCTCGAAGCGGAGGGTCAAGCGGTCTGGCTGGATTTTCTGGACCGGCGCTTGCTCGCCGGAGGCGGTCTCACGCGCTTGATCGAAGAGGACGGGGTGACCGGCCTTACGTCCAATCCGTCCATCTTCGAAAAGGCGATCGGCCACGGCCGTGACTATGACGAGGAGATCGCCGCGGTTCTCGACGACGGCGGTGCGACGATCAGCCAGATCTACGAGCATCTCGCAATCACCGACATCCAGGCCGCCGCCGACGCCCTGCGGCCGGTTTACGACCGTCTGAACGGTGCCGACGGCTTTGCCAGCATCGAAGTTTCGCCGTTCCTCGCGCACTCGACGCAAGGGACCATCGACGAGGCCCGCCGTCTCTGGGCCGCCATCGATCGGCCCAATCTGATGGTGAAGGTCCCGGGCAGCCGCGAAGGGGTGCCGGCGATCCGGGCGCTCACTGCCGCAGGGATCAACGTCAATATCACCTTGCTGTTCGCGCGCGACATGTATGCCGCGGTGGCCGAGGCGTTCATCGCCGGCCTCGAGGACCGGGTCGCAAGGGGCGACGACATCACCGGTATATCCTCGGTAGCGAGCTTCTTCGTTAGCCGGATCGACACCAGGATCGACGCGACGATCGATGCGCGAAGGAAGGCGGGTGACGCCGAGGCCAACGCGCTTGCCGCATTGCGCGGCAAGGTCGCGATTGCCAACGCTCAGCTGGCCTACCAATATTATCTGGAGCTGATGGCGAGCACGCGCTGGCAGGGGCTCGCCAAAAAGGGCGCGCGGCCGCAACGGCTGCTCTGGGCATCGACTGGGACGAAGGACCCAAGTTTTAGCGACGTGCTCTATGTGGAGCGCCTGATCGGGCGTGATACGATCAACACGATGCCGCCCAATACGATCGCGGCCTTTCTCGATCATGGCGTGACAAGCCAATCGCTGACCACGGACATTGATGATGCGCGCGTGATCCTCGCGGAGGCCGACCGTTTGGGGCTCGATATGGCGGGCGTCACCGCTGCCCTGGTCGTCGATGGCATAGATAAATTCTCCGATGCCGCCGACGCGCTTTTTGAAGCGATCGCCAGGGCGCGCAGCGAGATGCTCGATGGGACGATCAATCGGCTTGAAGCGAGTTTGCCCGAGCCTCTGCGCGGCTTGGTCGACACCACGCTCGAGAGGGCGGGCGCTGAACACTGGTCGCGGCGGCTATGGAGCGAAGATGCGACCCTGTGGACGGAGGCCGATGAAAACCGCTGGTTGGGCTGGCTGCGCGCTGGTCGCGGTGAGGCGGTGGATAGGGACGCGCTGGCTACCTTCGCCGCCGAGACGCGCCGCTACGACGACATAGTCCTACTGGGGATGGGTGGATCGAGCCTGGGAGCCGAAGTAATCAGCCGTGTGCTGGGCCATGCCACCGGTCATCCCAAGTTGCATGTGCTCGACACAACCGATCCCGGTCAGATCCAGACGGTCGCCGCCGCGATCGATCCGGCGAAAACCCTTTTCATCGTGTCCAGCAAATCCGGCACGACGATGGAGCCGGACCTGCTGCGCGGTTTCTTCCGTGAACGGGTCGAACGGGCAGTTGGCGAGGGTGAAGCCGGGCCGCACTTCGTCGCCATCACCGATCCTGGTTCGGCTTTGGAAAAACGCGCACGCGCCGCCCGGTTCGAGCATATCTTTGCCGGCGATCCGCAGATCGGCGGCCGCTATTCGGTGCTTTCGCCCTTCGGTCTGGTGCCGGCGGCGGCGATCGGCGTCGACGTGCCGGCATTGCTCTCGGCGAGTTGCGTCATGGCGGATTCCTGTGGCGGTGACGTGCCCCCGGCGGTCAATTCCGGTATTCGGCTTGGCGTCATCATCGGCGAAGCCGCCAAGGCGGGGCGCAACAAGCTGACGATCCTGGCAAGCGCGCGAATGACGCCATTTGGTGCCTGGCTCGAGCAGTTGCTCGCCGAATCGACCGGCAAGCACGGCATCGGCGTCATTCCGGTGGATCTCGAACCCATCGGCACGCCGGACGCCTATGGTCAGGATCGCCTGTTCGTCCATCTCAGGCTCATAGGCGACGAGGATGCGGCGCTCGATGGCCGCGTTGCGGCGCTGGAAGCGGCGGGGCAGCCCGTGGTGCGGATCGGGATCACCGAGCGGCTCCAGATCGGGCAGGAGTTTTTCCGCTGGGAGATCGCGACCGCGGTTGTCGGGGCTGTGCTCGGCATCAATCCGTTCGATCAACCCGATGTGGAGGCCGCCAAGGTGAAGGCCCGCGCGTTGGTCGATTCCTATGAACGGACGGGTTCGGTCGCTCCACAGACGCCGATCGTGCGTGCGGGAACGCTCAGCTTCTTTGCAAATCGGCCGGCCGAAGACGCCGTAACCCTGTTGAAGGCGCACTTTCACGCGCTCGGGTCCGGCGGCTATGCGGCATTTCTCGCCTATATCGAGCGCAGCGATTCGCATGAACTGGCGCTGAGCCAGATGCGCGTGATGGTCCGCGACGCTCTGCGTGTTGCGACGGTTGCGGGGTTCGGCCCGCGATTTCTCCATTCTACGGGCCAAGCCTATAAGGGCGGCCCGGCGGGCGGTGTGTTCCTCATCCTCACCCGTGATGCTGATCCCGATCTCGCCATTCCCGACCATCGCGCCAGCTTCGGCACGGTCCAGTTGGCGCAGGCGCTTGGCGACATCGAGGTGCTGGCCGAACGCGGCCGACGATGGCTTCGTGTCCATATCCACGGCGCGGAGGCGGAAGGGCTTGCCGAACTCGGCCGGCTTATCGCCGCCGCGCTCGCCTGAAAAACAGGAGGTGACGACATGCGAATAGGCGTGATCGGGCTTGGCCGCATGGGCGGCAACATCACCAGGCGACTGATGCGCGGTGGGCATGAGGTCGTCGCCTGGGACCATGGGGAACAAGCGATCGCGACGGTCGTGGCGGACGGTGCCATCGCGGCCGCCTCGCTTGAGGATATGGCCGACAAACTGGCAACACCCGGGATATTCTGGGTGATGTTGCCAGCCGGCGAGGCGACCGAACAGACCATCACCGCGCTCGGGACGATCGCCGCGCGCGGCGACATCGTGATCGACGGCGGCAACAGCTTCTACAAGGACGACATCCGCCGGGCCAAAGCGCTCGCGGCGCTGGGTATCGACTATGTTGACGTCGGCACCTCGGGGGGTGTCTGGGGCCTCGAGCGTGGTTACTGCCTGATGATCGGCGGCCCCGACAGGGCGGTGGACGAACTGGACCCGATCTTCGAGGCGCTGGCACCCGGCCTTGGGACCATAACGCGTACCAACGGCGCCGATGGTCCTAGTAAACGCGCCGAGCGTGGCTATGTCCATGTCGGACCAGCGGGCGCGGGGCATTTCGTCAAAATGGTCCATAATGGCATCGAATATGGTCTGATGCAGGCCTATGCCGAGGGCTTCGACATTCTGAACGCCAGGGCGTCGGAGAAGCTTCCCGAAGACGAGCGGTTCACGATCGCTCTGCCTGACGTGGCGGAGGTGTGGCGGCGCGGCAGTGTCATTTCCTCCTGGCTGCTCGACCTGTCCGCTGCCGCGCTTGCGCGCGACCATACCCTCGAAAAATATAGCGGCCATGTCGCGGACAGCGGCGAGGGTCGGTGGACGGTCGATGCGGCGATGGAAGAGGCGGTGCCGGCATATGTTTTGTCGGCGGCGCTCTTTGCGAGGTACCGCAGCCGCGTCGATACTACCTTCGGTGACAAGCTCCTGTCCGCGATGCGCTTCGGCTTCGGAGGGCATGTCGAGATTCCGCAATGATGACCGGCAATTCGGATCAGGCTCCCGCCGCGACCCTGGTGATTTTCGGTGTGACCGGAGATCTGACGCGCCGCTTGCTGGTCCCGGCCCTCGCCAATCTTCGGCGCGAAAACCGGATCGGAGACGATCTGCGGATCCTCGGCATCGGCTATGAGGCTATGGATGACGCGGCGCTGCGCGCCCGTCTCGACACGTTCACCGATCCCAGCCCATCCGGTTGGAGCAAATTGCGCAATCGCATCACCTATCTAAAGGGTGATTTCGACGATCCGGCGACCTATCGCGCGCTTGGCCAGCAGCTCGCCTACGCCGGCAATGCCGCCTTCTACCTCGCTACGCCTCCGGAATTTTTCGCGCCTATTGTCGAGCGGTTATCGGTGGCCGATTTGCTCAAGGAGGATGCGGGCTTTCGTCGTGTCCTGATCGAAAAGCCGTTTGGGCACGATCTCGCTTCGGCCCGCACGCTCAACGACCGCCTCCTAAAGCTGATTGGGGAATCCCAAATATATCGGATCGATCATTATCTGGGCAAGGAAACGGTACGGAACATCCTCGTCGCGCGCTTTGCGAATCCGATGATCGAGGCGGTGTGGAACCATCGCTATATCGATCATGTACAGATTACGGCCGCGGAGACTGTCGGGGTCGGTCGGCGAGGGAAATTCTATGATGCGACGGGCGCGCTGCGGGATATGGTGCCGAACCATTTGTTCCAGCTTCTCGCGATGGTCGGGATGGAGCCTCCCAACAGCTTCGCTGCCGCCGCCGTCCAGACGGAGAAGAGCAAAGTCATCGAAGCGATGCGCAAATTTTTGCCCGAGCAGGTGACGACGGACGTTGTGCGAGGCCGTTATGGCGCGGGACGCGTCGGCGATGAGCCGCGAAGTGCCTATTCGGACGAACCCGATGTCGATCCGGACAGTGACACCGAAACCTTTGTTGCGGTGAAGCTCTTGCTCGACACATCGCGATGGTCGGGTGTTCCCTTCTACCTGCGGACCGGCAAGGCGCTGGCGCGGCGCGATACGGAGATCGTGCTCCAGTTCAAACCGGTCCCGTGCGCCTTGTTTCGTCATAGCGATATGAACGGCCTCCCGCCCAATCGCTTGATCATCCAGATCCAGCCCGATGAGGGGATCAGTTTCGACTTCCTCGCTAAATTGCCGGGACCGGCGATTGCGGCGGCACCGGTCACCATGGATTTTCGCTATGCGGATCGTTTCGAGCTGGGCAAGCTTACCGGCTATGAGACCCTGCTCTATGATTTGCTGATCGGCGATCAAACCTTGTTCCAGCGCGCTGATGCGATCGAGGCATCCTGGGCAGTTGTGCAGCCAATCCTCGATGTCTGGGGCAGTGGCGAGGGACGGCCCCAATGCTATGCTGCCGGAAGCGATGGACCGGACGAGGCCAATGCAATGCTCGCTCGCGATGGACGCGCCTGGCATCCGATCGCGCGATGAGATCAGGTGTGTCATCTCCCGAGGAGATCCGGCTTCTCGTATCGGACATCGACGGTACGCTGGTGCGCGACGACAAGAGCTTGTCCGACGTCAATCGCGATGCGATTCTGACCTTGGCCGCTGAAGGTGTGGCGACCACCTTGATAAGCTCGCGACCGCCGCGCGGCATTCTGCAACTGGCTGCTACGTTGCACCTCAGTGGACCATTTG
Source organism: Sphingobium sp. TB-6 (assembly GCF_012927365.1). NCBI lineage: Bacteria > Pseudomonadati > Pseudomonadota > Alphaproteobacteria > Sphingomonadales > Sphingobiaceae > Sphingobium > Sphingobium sp. TB-6. The sequence continues at coordinate 37,616 of NZ_JABBGL010000020.1, forward strand.
CCGCATTCAACGGCGGAACCCTGTTCGATCGCGACGGCACGATCCACTTCGCCCACCGGCTTGAAGGTGCCGTTGCCGCGACGATCCTGCGGTTGATCGACAGACCGGGCGTCGCACCCTGGGTCTATGCCGATGGCGCGTGGTTCGTCACGCGACTGGACAATCCGCATCTCGCCCGCGAGCGGCTCGCAGCGGGAATCGCACCGGTAATCCGGACCGATTTTGCGGGCCTGGACGGCCGTGTCGACAAGATCATCGGCGTCAGTGATGACCATGATCTGCTCCGCGAGCTCGAGGAGCGCGCAAAGGCAATGGTCGGCGAGCAAGCGGCGGTTGTGCGTTCCCAGCCTTATTATCTCGATGTGACCCACAACCTCGCCAACAAGGGCGACGGGATAACCGCGCTGGCCCGGGCGTTCGGGGTCGAACTGGCCCAGGTCGCCGCGCTTGGTGACATGCCCAATGATGTACCGATGTTCGCCCGCGTGGGATTTGCGGTGGCGATGGGGCAGGCGCCCGCCAGCGTTCGGACGGCCGCGAGCGCGACCGCGGCCAGCAACGAGGAGGATGGTGTCGCGGACGCCGTCCATCGGTTCGTTCGTCCAAGAATTGCCCGATCTTGATCTTGGCAGTGCTGGACGGGCCTTTGTGCGTGCGGTCGATCGGGGCACGGCGCTGAATGCGCTCACCGGCCCCAGTAGATCGCGACCGGCGCGCGGATCGATGACAGCACGCGTCCAATGGCGAGATTGGACGAGGATCCCTCTCTGATCGCTTGTTCCGCGACGGCGCGCTTTGTCTCGCCGGTGATCGTCAGGAGCAGGCAGCGGGTCGCCACAAGCGCGGCGCGTGTCAAGGTGACCCGTGCGACGGGCGCTGCCGCCGGAAGCGGGTCGGGGGTCACGCCATAGGCGAGCCGGCGCGCGGGAGCGTTCAGCGCGGCATCGAAATCGGGTCCGGGGAGGATCGATGCGACATGTCCGTCCTCGCCCATGCCCAGCCACACAAGGTCCAGCGGCCATCGTAGCCTGCGCAGCTTGCGGTCGGCCGTGTCGCCGGCGGACCGGGGATCGGCTTCGCCGTCGAACAAGGTGAGGAGCATCGCGCCGGTGCTGCCGAAATAGGTACGGATCAAGCCGGCCCCGCTAAGCGGATCGTCGATTGGCACCAGCCTGTCATCGGTCGGCAGCAGCGTCACGCGCGGCCAGTCGACGTCGCGGACGGCGAGCTGGTGAAAGATCGGCTTGGGTGTCTGGCCGCCGGGTACAGCAATGACGGCCGAACCGCGCGCTGCGATCGCGGACCTCAGGATCGACTGGACGACGTCGGCGACCGGAGCCGCCATTGCTGCCGCATCCTCGAACGACTGCCATACGAGGGCGGCGCCCGACCGTTCGGACGGGCGGTTCATCCCATGACGACCAGGATCTGATGCGTTTTGCCGTCATCGGGGAGATCGATCTCGAAAGGACGCTCGGCGATCTCGGTATCGTCAATCCGCGCCGAGGCGATCCCCTTTGCGACACCCCAGGGATTTTCGACACGGATCTCGAAGCGGGTCGATCCGCGCCGCAGCGAAATCTCGAAGCCGGGCCAGCTATCGGGAATGCACGGATCGAGATGGAGCGCCGTTCCGCGCAAGCGCAGCCCCAATATCTCTTCCACCCCGGCGCGATACAGCCAGGCGGCTGATCCCGTATACCAGGTCCATCCCCCCCGGCCGACATGATCCGCCGCGGAATAGACGTCGGCCGCGACGACATAGGGTTCCACCTTGTAGCGGCGCAGATCGGAGCGGTTGCGGGCGTGGTTGATCGGGTTGAGAAGCCAAAAGAGAGAGGCTGCCTTCGCGCCTTGGCCGAGCCGCGCAAGCGCGATGATCGACCAGACGGCGCCATGGGTATATTGGCCACCATTCTCGCGAATTCCCGGTGGATAGCCTTTGATATAGCCGGGATCGTGAGGCGTTCGATCAAAAGGTGGCGTGAACAGCAAGGCAAGACCATCATCGTCGCGGATCAGTTCCCGCGCGACGGCGTCCATCGCCCGCGCTGCGCGCTCTGACTGCGCGGCACCCGAAATGACGGCCCAGGATTGCGCGATCGAATCGATCCGGCATTCGTCGTTCGTCGCCGACCCGATGGGGGTGCCATCATCGAACCATGCGCGCCGGTACCATCCGCCGTCCCACGCATTGTCCTCCAGCGCCTTTTGCAATGCCTTCGCCGCTTCGCGCCATGTCGACGCCCGCGCCGCTTCACCACGCGCCTCGGCTATCGCGGCGAAGGCGGTGAGCGCCATATGCGACAACCAGGCGAGCCATACGCTTTCACCCTGACCCCCGCTGCCCACCCGATTCATGCCGTCGTTCCAATCGCCGCCGCCGATAAGGGGAAGACCGTGGGCGCCACGCGCGAGGCTGGCGTCGAGCGCGATCGCGCAATGCTCGTATACGCTCGCTATTCGGTCCGAGACGGTGGGCGTGAAGAAGCTGTCATGTTCGTCGTCCTTCAGCTTCTGCCCCTCCAGAAAGGGAACGGCCTCGTCGAGCAGCGAGGCATCGCCGGCCACGTCGAGATATTGGGCTACACAAAAGGCGAGCCAGCGCCTGTCGTCGGAGATGCGGGTGCGGACGCCTGCGCCTGAATGAGGAAGCCACCAGTGTTGGACGTCGCCCTCGGCGAATTGGCGCGCGGCGGCGCGCAACAGATGTTCGCGCGTGAAGGACGGATGCAGGGCGGCCAGCGCCATGCCGTCCTGGAGCTGATCGCGGAAACCATAAGCCCCGCTCGCCTGGTAGAAGCCGGAACGCGCCCATAGGCGGCAGGCGATCGTCTGGTAAAGGAGCCAGCCATTGGCCATGATGTCCAGGGATCGGTCGGGTGTCTTTACCTTGACGGTGCCGAGCAGCTCTTCCCATTGATCGTGAATTTCGGTGAACACCGCATCGAGATCCGCCTCGCGATAGCGATTGATGAGTGCGGTGGCTTCCTCCGGCCCGGTGGCGTCGCCGAGGAGGATGACGATTTCACTCTCGGCGCCTGGCGCCAGCTCGAGCGTTGTTGCCATGGCGCCGCACGGATCAAGACCTGCCCCGGCATTGCCCGACAGCCGTGCTGATCCGGCTAGCCCGACCGGATCAGACAGGCAGCCGTTGCGGCCGATGAACTCGCGGCGGTCCCCTGTCCAGCTTGTCTGCTGGCCGGCAAGGTCCAGAAAGGCGACCCTGCCGGCGAAGGCGGCGTTCCACGGATTGCGCGCGAAGATCGCCTGAAGGTCCGGATCGACTTCGGTGCAGACATAGGGCGCGGCTGCCGCCCGCGATGTGCCTAGAACCCAGTCGACATAGGCGGTGACGGACACACGCCGCCGCCGATCGCTCTGATTGCGCAATTTCAATCGCGTGATCCGGATGGGATCGGCCTTGGGCACGAACGTCGTCATTTCCGATGCAATGCCGCGCGCCATATGCTCGAAGCGACTATAACCCCAGCCGTGGCGGGTGACATAGACCCCCATTTCGTCGCGAATGGGAAGCGCTGTCGGACACCAGAGCTCACCTGTGTCCTCATCGCGCAGATAGATGGCGTCGCCGGGACGGTCGGTGACGGGATCGTTCGACCAAGGAGTCAGTTGGTGTTCGCGGCTATTGACCGACCAGGTGAAGCCGCATCCTTCGGCTGAAATCTGGAATCCGAAGTTCGGGTTGGCGATGACGTTGATCCATGGCGCAGGGGTCGACTGGCCGGGGCCCAGGGTGATGACATATTCGCGGCCGTCGTCGGCAAAGCCGCCGATTCCATTGAAATATTCGAGCGGCGCCCCGGCCTCGGTGTCGGGTTGCGATGGGGCCGTTTGCGCGGCCGTCCGGCGATCTGTGCGTAGGGGAGGGATCGGGGCCTTGATGCGGTTGAGTTGCTCAGCGAGACCGCCGCCATCTCCTGTTAGTCTGACGCGCGCGACAGAGGCCAGCAAGGCACTGGTTTCGGCGGAAACAAGGTCGGCACGCAGGATGAATACCTGGCCCGTCAGCCCTTCTGCCGATGCGGGTGGACGGGCCTGGCTGGTGCGCAATGTGGTCTCAAGCGCCGTCTGCAAATCCTGAACATAGGAGGCGGCACGTTCATTGAGGATGACGAGGTCGACCTCGAGCCTGCGGCTGCGCCAATATTCCATGGCCTGCAGCAGCTGATGGACGAGCCTTATGTCCTCGATGTTCGCGATGCGCAGCAGGATGATCGGCAGATCGCCCGAGATCCCCTGTGGCCAAAGGCCTGATTGCGGGCCTGCGCCGCTCGTGATGATTTCCGAGGAGGATCGAAGGGATGGACCAGCATAGATGAGATGGCCAGCGAGACGTTGGAAGTCGTTCGCCTCATCCCGCTCAATACCGAGATGATGGAGCTGGATTTGAGCCTGCGTCCAAGCCAGCGTCACCGCCCGCTCGAAGGCACTGATGTCGTTCGTTTTGTCGACAACGTCGAGCAGCTTTTCGCGCGAGTCCGCCACCACCGTCCAGAAGTCGATGCGCGCGGCGGCACCCGGCGCCAAGCGGACCCGCCGGCGCAGGACGAATGCGGGGTCCAGAATCGTACCGGTAGAGCGCGCGAGGAGTCGACCATCCATAGCTGCGGCCGGGGTGCGAACGCCGAGCCCGCGTCCCAGAAATCGGGTTCGATCGGAATCGAATTCCGCGTTCGAGACAACGTCACCTGAAGCGACCGAATGATGCGCCGCCCAGATCTCTGTTTCGTCCGCTGATCGCCGGCGGCGGGTCGCGAGGATGGCTCCGAAGCGGGCGACAAACTCGGTCTGGATGAAGAGTTTCGAGAACACCGGATGCGCGACATCGGCCGCTTGCGGTGCGATGGCGATCTCGGCGTAGGAGGTTACCTCGATCTCTCTGGGACGGCGTCCATTATTGGTAATCGTGAGGCGGCGCACCTCCGCGTCGTCCTCGGTCGAGACGACCACCTCGAGCGCCGTATGGAGATCGCCGTCCTGGCGCAAGAATGTCGCGCGTTCCTCGTTGAACTCGACGGAATAATAATCCGGCTCGACGCTCGTCGGCTGATAGGTCGCTGACCAAAGCTGATTGCTCTCGACATCGCGCAAATAGAGATAGGAGCCCCAGTCATCGCACGTCGTGTCCTCGCGCCAGCGGGTAACGGCCTGATCTCGCCAACGGCTGTAGCCCGACCCAGCCGCCGTCAGCATGACAGTGTAGCGCCCGTTGGAGAGGAGATGCGTGGCCGGCGAAGCAGCATGCGGATCGACGTGTCGCCAAGCGGTGATCGTCGCGAATTCGCGGATCTTCGCGTCGGGCTTGGCATCGCTTGCCCAGGACGGCGCCGCGGCGATTTCGTGGGGCATGCGCTCATGCAGAAGCAATTCCACCGCGTGCATGATCGGTTCGGAATGGAACCGCTCGCGCATCATCCCGCCAAGCACCGTATCGGCTAGTGCGACGACGGTCATCCCCTGGTGATGGGCCATAAAGGCCTGGACGATCGCGACATTTTGCCCCTCCGACAGACGGCGGGTGGTGAAGTCGAGCGCCTCGAAAAATCCGAACCGGCCACGCGCGCCATATTGTGCCAGGTGGGTGAAGTTGCGCGCCGCTGAGACCGGCTCGACGAGCGCGGCGAGCGCTGTGGCGTAAGGCGCGACCACCGCATCCTCACCGAGACCGCGCTTGAGGCCGAGGCCCGGTATTCCGAAGTTGGAATATTGATAGGTGCGATGGAGGTCGCGGGCGTTATAGGCGGATTCGGAAATGCCCCACGGCATCGCCAGCGCCTTGGCATAATCTCGTTGGCGGCGGATAACGGCGCGATTGGTGCGCCCAAGGATGCTTTGGCTCGGCGCGCGCATGATCAAGGCGGGCATAAGATATTCAAACATCGAGCCGGACCAAGACAGCAATGCAGCACCGCCCTTGATCGGGGTGACGCTGTGTCCAAGCCGAAACCAGTGCCGGGCGGGTAGGTCGCCCTTGGCAATCGCGATGAAGCTTGCCAGACGGGCTTCCGAGGCGAGGAGGTCATAACAGCTCTCATCGAGCGCGCCGTCGCGCACCACGAACCCGATCGAAAGAAGCTGACGCTCCTGGTTGAGGAGGAAGTCAAACTCCATCGCCAACGCCATTTCCCGTGCGCTGCGACCGATGGCGGTCAGGCGGGTAGCGAAATCGCCGTCGGCCGACAGGTCGCGTTGGTGACTGGCGATCGAATGGCAAACCGCCTGCGCCCAAAACTTGATGTTCGAGGCGTCCTCTCCGCGCTCCGCCGCGAAGGCCTTGGCGAGATCGACGAGAATCTCCGCAGGTGCAGCCAGCCGATGGAGCCGCTCGGCCAGCGTTGTGCCCTCGGCTGGTGTGGTTTCCAGCTGAGCGAAGATGAGCGCGACTTCATCGTCGAGCTGCCGCCACGTGACGGTTTCGGTGCGCCGTGCGTCGCGAAGGGCCTCGACCTCCTCGCGCACGAGCAAGAGTGCATCGAAGATGCCGGCAAGCCGTTCCGCATCATCAAGTGTGCGGACGGACCAATCTTCACACGAACGGGCGAGCGCGATGAGGTGGCCCGCAAGATTGCCGCTATCGACGGACGAAACATATTGCGGATCGAGGGCGCGCAGATTTTCGGTGTCGTACCAATTATAGAAATGGCCGCGATAGCGGTCGAGCTTCGCCATCGTCGCCATCGTCGCCTCGAGCCGCTCAGCTGTATCGATAGCGCCTGCCCAGCCGAAATCATGGGCGCTTGCGGTCGACAGGAGGTAGAGGCCGATATTGGTCGGTGAAGTGCGCCTCGCGAGCACCGGCGATGGCGTCTCCTGGAAATTGTCCGGGGGAAGCATGTGGTCGCGGGGCGTGACGAAGGTCTCGAAATAGCGCCAGGTGCGCCGTGCAATCAGTCGTAGGGCCTGGCGGTCGGTATCGCTCAATATCTGTTCCGGCACGGCGCTGGACGGTCGGCTCACCCATCGCGCGATTGCGGGCGAAAGGATCCAGAGGATCGCGAAGGGCGCAGCGAGATAGAAGGTGCGGTCCCCGAAATACGCGGTTCCAGCTATCGCGACGACGCCCGTCACAACGGCGCCCGCCATCCAGCTGTAATAGGTGCCGAGGCTCGGATCGCGGCCGATCGTCGCTTGGGCGGCGGGTGTCCATTGGAGGAGATTGCGGCGGGTGATGAACAGGCGCGTCAGGGTTCGTATGACCGCGTCGGCCATCAGCCAGGCCTGGTGCGCGAGCAGCGTCACGATCAGCAGAATTTGCCAGAGCGCGTCGCCAAGATCGTGCAACACCCTCGCCAAATGCACGCGTGCCGGGATGCCGGGATGTCGGGCACCTGCCGATGCGAAAACGGGCGCCAGGCTCGGTAGCGCAATCGTCCCCAGGAAAAAGAGCGTCCAGACGAGGGCCGCATCGAACGGCAACGCCCATCCCGCCAACAGCGCCAGCACGCAGGTCAAGGGCGTGACGGACCGCCGCAAATTGTCGATCATTTTCCAGCGGCCGCTAGCCGGCATCTGGGCGGGCAAGCGCCGCGATTTTCCGAGCAGCACGCTCCAACCGAGGATCCAGGGCAATAATTGCCAATCACCCCGCGCCCAGCGATGGTAGCGAAGTGACGCGACGTCATAGCGGGTCGGGTAGGATTCGACGACCTCGACGTCGGTTGCGAGGCCGGTCCGGGCAAATACGCCCTCGAACAGATCATGGCTCAGCAGGGTCGAGTCCGGCACGCGATCGGCGAGCACGGTCTCGAAAGCATCGACCGCATAGATGCCCTTGCCGGCATAGGAGCCTTCGCCGAACAGGTCCTGATACACGTCGGAAACCGCGGACGAATAGGGATCGATGCCATTTGGGCTGGAAAAGGCCCGTTGATAGGCCGAGCCCTCCGCTCCGACTGGCAGGCTGGGTGTGACGCGAGGCTGAAGGATGGCGTAGCCCTCGATGACGCGGCGTTTGACGGGGTCGACGATGGGGTGGTTGAGCGGATGCGCCATCTTGCCGATCAGCCGGCGCACCGTGTCGGGGGGAAGGCGGGTGTCCGCGTCCAGGGTGATCACATAACGAACGCCCTCGGATACCGTTGGCGGCTGCCCGGCGAGGGCGATGAATGTCGTGTCCCTGGCGCCGCGGAGCAGGCGGTTCAGTTCATGGAGCTTGCCGCGCTTGCGCTCCCAGCCCATCCACCGGCCTTCGCTTTCGTTCCAGACGCGGCGGCGATGGAGCAACAGGAACCTGGCGCCGCTGGGCGAGGGCGGGTGCCGCTGGTTCAGGCGCGCGACGGCATCGATGGCTGTCTGCAAGAGGATGTCGTCGCCATCGACCGTCTCGCTTGCCGCATCGCGCCAATCCGAAAGCAGCGCGAACTGGATGTCGCCGCATATGCTGGCAAGGTGGTGGCTTTCCAGTTGCTCGACCTGCTCGAGGATCGCGTCGGAACTGGTCAGCAGGGTGGGTATGACCACGAGGGTGCGCAACTCGGCGGGAACCTCACCGCGCAGCTCAAGACCGGGAATCTGGGTGACGCGGAACTGGTGGGTCAAGCCCTGGTTTACAAGCGAGACAGCGGAATCGATCGCAGGTACCGCGCCCAAGAGGCCGAGAAATCCGAGCAATATCCAATCGACGCTGGCCTCGACGTGAAAGATCACCGGGAAGCCCAGCAAGAGCAAGGCGATGAGCGCGCCCGCCCCGGCATAGCCGCCGACGCCGAGCGCCCGATAGCCGCGGCTTGCGAGCGTCGCCAAGGAGGGACGAAAGCCCAGCGTGCCCTCGAATTCCGGGCGGCCCTCGGCCGCTAGATAATATCCCGGATCCTTGCGGCGGCGTTCGGTTGCCGCGGCCGCGGCTTCGACGGCCAGGCGCGCGACATCCAACTCGCTGCAGTCTGAACCTCGGGCGAGTTGCTCGACGGATGTGCGATAAAGGTTGCGGGTGGCGAAATCCATCTCGGCGAACGCGCATCCCGTGGCAAGCACAGGATCGACCAGCGAGACGCGCTCGAAGAGGACGGCCCAGTCCACATCCGAAATGTGACGCATGCTGGTGATGATGTTGCGCACCGTCACATTGGCCGCGATCTGCCTCTGCTGCTCGTCGCGGATGGCGCTGTCCATCGTCCGCCCGTCCGTCGCGAGACGTTCGTCGAGGCGGCCGAGCATGGCGGTAAGCGCCGGGTTCTGGTCGCGAAGCCGATGGGCCAGTTGGAGTGCCAGTGCATCGGAGGGCGCTTCCCGGCCGAGTTGGTCGACCAGGTCGGTGTCCGATTGGTCGCTCTCCGCTGCGCTCAACAGTCGGTCGGCGATCTCATCGGCCATCCGGCGCTCGTCGCGGCTGTAGACGATCCGCTCGGCAATTCGCCGCAGATTCTCGATCAGGATGATGCGCAGGGTGATCGCCGAAGCCCATAATTCGCCGATCGTGAGCGGTTGCACCTCCTGATAGGCCTGGATGAAGGTGCACCAGCTGTTCGCGTCGAAGCGGCTATCGGTGTGGGCGACATAGGCCCAGACCAAACCGAAGACTCGGGGCAGGCGAGCGAAGGGACCACCGGCAAGCTTGGGCAGCTGTCGATAATAACGCGGCGGCAAGTCGAGCCGCACTTCTCGGATCTGGCGTTCGACCAGATGGAAATTGTCGATGAGCCATTCTGCCGGCCGGGGTGATGGCGGCCTTGTCGACGATGGCCGAACAGATCGATCGATAGGATTGCACGAGACTTGTTTCATTGTCGGCGAGCCGGTCGAGCAGCGGGTGGCCTAATTGTCGGTGGGGCTTGACGGTCTGGGCGCGCGCAAGGCTGTGGGCATGCTCCTCCAGCCGCTCGACGCTGAAGAGCGCCTCGCGGATGGCCGCCGTGTCGTCCCACGGCGGCTTGGGGGAAGCGGCCTTGAAGAATGCGTGAAGAAGATGCTGCGGACCATGGGCCGTCGCGGGCGCTTTCACGACAGTGATGCCGTCGCGACCGTGTTTCATGCGATCTCTCCCCGTGCGTTCGACCAGTCTGCAAGCGGTGCGGCCTCGGGTGATCGGCCCACCGCTTGGTCGCGGGCGTCGCCGGCAAACGGGAACATGCTCGCGGGCGCAGCTCCGAGCGCTGGAGCAAGGGCGCGCTGGAGCCGCCGTCGCGCACGCAGGTGCCGGGTCTTGACCGTGGCGGTGTTGATGCCGAGCAGTTCGGCGACCTCGCCAACATCGAGTTCCTCGATCTGTCGCAGCACGAAGACCGTGCGGAACTGAGCGGGCAACCGGTCGATCGCATCATTGATCAGTTGCAGGATCTGGTGGCGCGCATAGGCCCGTTCGGGCGAACTCGGGATCGAGCCGCGCATTAGCGTCTCGCAATAGCTCTCCGCGATCGACGTAGGCTGCTCGAGCCATGCTCGGCGCCTCTGTACCAAGCGGGCATGCGCAAGCGCCGCATTGGAGACAATGCGCGTCAACCAGGTCGAAAGTGTCGATCGTCCTGCGAAGCTGCCGATACCCGCCAACGCGTTGAGGTAGGCGCTTTGGACGGCATCTTGGGCGTCCTCGCGATTGCGCAGGATCCGCCAGGCGGTGCGCTGCAACTGCCGATCATTGCGCTGCATGACGAGGGCGAGCTCCGAGGCCAGCTCAAGTTTGGAACGGGCGTCGCCGCGCGGAGCAGCGGAAATGCCGGGATGAAACGCGGCGCCAGAACAAGCGGACATATTTGCCTCCATTCACCTCGCATCCGGGGAAGAGAGATGCGACAATCGCCGCGATCGGCCGCGCCGCGGTTCACTCCGCGTTACGAGGGTTGCGAAGGCCCGATTTCACGCCAGATCGGCGATCTGTCGTCGCGACGGACAGAGCGCCAGGTCCCCGTCGCTTAGCGGAGGGCAGAACCCAGTGCCTGGAAGCGTGCCGTGCTACTGCCCGGATGAATTCCAAGGCGCCGAACAGTTAGAAAACTGGCCATTGCGCTTTCAATATTCGTCTCGACCACACAATGTTCGAGATGATGTTCGCGGATGCTTTTGGGCGAGTGCGCAAACTCCATCTTGCAGGAGGCATCATCGGCCCGCTAATCTCATGTAGCAAATGAATATTATTGGGCATTTACATGAAAGATATTGCTGTTAAATATTCACCTTGTCGGCGCTTCCATGCGGTCGCGCCATGAGCGGCGATTTCATCGATCCGGCTGCCGGAAAGCTGTTGAGGCCCGCCCAGCTCATCGATCCCGCCAAGCTGATCTATGCCTATTATGCTGGCGTTCCGGACCTGTCGGTGGCGACGCAGCGCATCCATTTCGGCACCTCGGGCCATCGCGGATCGGCGTTCCACAATGCGTTCAACGAGGCACATATCATCGCGGTGGCCGAGGCCGTCTGCCTGCATCGCAAGCGCGAGGGTATTGATGGTCCGCTATTCCTTGGCGTCGACACCCACGCCCTCTCGCGCCCGGCATTTGTCACCGCGCTGGAGGTGTTCGTCGCGAACGACGTGGAGACGATGATAGATGCCGACGAGGGCTTCACGCCGACCCCCGTCATCTCCCATGCCATCCTGACCTATAACCGTGGCCGGACGGCCGGCTTGGCCGATGGCGTCGTGCTCACCCCCTCGCACAATCCCCCGGAAGATGGCGGCTTCAAATATAATCCGCCGACGGGCGGCCCCGCCGGGTCCGACGTTACCAGCTGGATCGAAGCCACCGCGAACGAACTGCTGAAGGCCGGCATTCAAAATGTCCGGCGTGTTCCTTATGCACGGGCGCGCCAATCGGTGCGCGTGCACTCCCACGACTATATGGATCACTATATCGGGGATCTCGCCGGCGTGATCGACATGGAGGTGATTGCGGGGTCAGGGCTGGCACTCGGCATCGATCCTTTGGGTGGTGCCAGCGTGCACTATTGGCCCAAGATCATCGACCGGTACGGCCTCAATGGAACTGTCGTCGAGGACATGGTCGACCCTACATTCGGCTTCATGACCGCGGATTGGGACGGGAAGATCCGAATGGATTGCTCGTCGCCTTATGCCATGACCCGGCTGATCGGCATGCGCGACCGCTTCGACCTTGCGTTCGGCAACGATACCGACGCCGACCGCCATGGCATCGTCACGCGGACAGGTGGTCTGATGACGCCCAATCATTTTCTGGCGGCGTCGATCGCGTATCTGATCGATCATCGCCCGCAATGGACGCCGCGCTGCGGTATCGGCAAGACGATGGTGAGCAGCAGTGTGATCGATCGCATCGCGCACCGCGCTGGCCGGCCGCTTGTCGAAGTTCCGGTCGGGTTCAAATGGTTCGTCGACGGCCTCTACTCCGGCACCCTTGGCTTTGCTGGCGAGGAAAGTGCCGGCGCCTCCTTACTTCGCCGCGATGGTTTGGTCTGGACGACCGACAAGGACGGTTTGGCGCTAGGCCTGTTGGCAGCCGAGATCACGGCGCGCTCCGGGTCCGATCCGAACCAGGCCTATGACGCGCTGACACAAGAATTTGGGCAATTCTGGTACGAACGGATCGACGCACCGGCAGCGCCGGAGCAGATGGATGTGCTGCGCCGCGCCACGGCCGATCGGATCTCCGCCACCGAACTCGCTGGCGAACCGATCGAGGCGAAACTGACCGCCGCACCTGCCGGGGGCGAACCGTTCGGCGGTATCAAGATCATAACCGCGGGTGGCTGGTTTGCCGCGCGCCCATCCGGAACCGAGCCGATCTACAAGCTGTACGCCGAGAGCTTCCGCAGTGCCGACCATTTGCGCGCGATTCAGCGCGATGCCCAGACGATCGTCGAAGGCGTGTTCGCCCGGAGAGAGGCCGCTGGCGATCATGCCCACTGAAGGGGCCGGCTCAATCCGCAGCAACAGCCGGGTAAACGAGACCACCCGCGTCGGCCCGTGCCGCGGCGTTCATGACGGCAGGTTGGATGCGGGAAAGCCCCATCAGGTGGAAGACGTCTTGCTGCTTCAGCAGGAGATAGTCGGCCACGATCCGGCGATGGCATCGCCACCAGACGGCCTCGGCACACATGATCGCGCAGCGTCGATCCGCCGCATGCGCGAGAAGAAGATCCAAGCCGGTCCGAAATGTGTCGGACAGGGCATAGTCCGCATAATTATGGAAGCTCGGATTGATCCAGAAGCCATTGAGCTCTCGCGGAATCGTCTTCGATTTCTTGCGCAGGCCGCCCAATGCCAGGATCTGCTCATAGTCGATCTGCCATGACGCAAGGGTGGCTGGCAGCGTGTCGCGGTTGAATTGGGGATTGGCGCGCGAGCGGGAGATGCTGCGAATGTCCACCACCAGTTCCACCTTGCCGACTTGAAGCAGCGCGACGAAATCCGCGATCGACCGTGTCGAATGTCCGACCGTGTAGATGGGTTGGGCGGCCGACATCGAACGCTTAGCCCCGCACGTCGGTCGCGGCGCCGCGATGCCGCGCGATCTTTTCCAGCTCGGGCCAGGCCTGCCGGATCGCGGCGCGCAGGTGTGGAAGAACCTCCTCCTCGAACCAGGGGTGTTTTCGCGCCCAGATCGTCACGCGCCATGAGGGGTGCGGAAGCGGGAACAAGGTGGGTAGATAGGATGCGAAATCGCGGACTCGTTCGGTAAGGTGTCCCGGACCGAGCACATGATTTTGGGCATGGCTTCCCACCAGAAGCGTCAGGCGTAGCCCGGGCATTGCTGCGAGCAGCCGCTCCCGCCACAGCCGTGCGCATTCCGGGCGGGGCGGGGCGTCACCTTGTCCAGCGCGCCCCGGATAGCACAGGCCCAAGGGAAGGATGGCGATATGGGCGGCGTCGTAGAATTGATCCTCAGATATACCCATCCAGTCGCGCAACCGATCGCCCGACGGATCGGAAAAGGGAACGCCGCTGGCGTGGACCTTGGTGCCTGGCGCCTGGCTTGCAATCAGTATGCGGGCGGTTGCGGACATCTGCAGGACCGGTCTCGGACCGAGGGGCAAGAGGTCGCCGCATGCGGTGCAAGCCCGGACCTCCGCCAGCAAGTGTTCCAGATCGTTCACGCGTCCAGCGCGGCGTGGGGCAGGCTGTGGATGTGAATCTGATCCGCTGAGTATTTCCTCAGAATATCGATGGCGCGCACCTCGCTCGCAGGGTCTCGCGTTCTTACCCACAGCAGCAGTCCGCCGCGTATGATTTGTTCCTCGAGATAATGCGCATGATGCTCTCCGAGCCATTTGGCGAGCACCGAACCGACGAGTCCACCGGCGCCACCCGCAAGGGCGGCACCCGTGATGACGGCGAGCAGCGTACCACCTGTTGCGACGATCGCACCGACCGCGGCGAGCGCACCTACATACACCAGCCCGCCGATGATACCGCCCTCCGCGTCGCCAATCGCTTCGGTCGACACAAAGGCGGCGCGTGGCACGTCCGGATTGTCGGCGAGAATATCTACTCTGGAATAGCGATGGCCCAGTTTCTCCTCGACTGCCTGTTCGCTTGCCAGCAGACTGAGCTCGGACCGATGGAAGCCCGAGCTGAGCAGCGCGTCGATCGCGTCCTGCAACTGCTCCGAACTGTGAAAAATGCCGACTGCTTCGCGTGGTAAATCTGCGGCGTCATCGATCGCCATGAGGTTTCTCCGTTTCTTGGGGTCATCGGCACCGCGACCGAAATCCCTTGGTTGTCGCCGGACGCTCACCGGCGGGATGGATTTTGCGCGAGATAAGCGATGATATCGGCCCGCTCTTGCGGCGAACTCACACGAAAGCCCATCATAGTGCCGGGCACCATGACTGTCGGTGCTGTCAACCAACGGTCGAGATTGGCGGGGGTCCAGACAATGTGGGACGCGCTGAGCGCCGTTGAATAGTGGAAGCCGGCAACATGGCCCGCCCGTCGTCCGACGACGCCGCGATGTGCCGGTCCGACGCGATTGCTATCAAGCGAATGGCATGCGCCACATTTCGCCTGATAGAGGTCGGCTCCGCGGACCGCATCGCCGCGCGGCGCGCCGCCCCCCCCGAGTGCCGCGCCGTTGATCGCTATCACCGCCGCAAGCGCGAGCGCGCGTGTTCCCGCTCGGAATTTGGCGTCGGCCATAAAGCCTATCCGAAAATCGGCGCCTGTTGCGGAATGGGTTCGTTCAGAACATTCCCAAGGATCGCGGCATGAAATGCCTCATCGCCGGCCAGGCGCGCGGAGAGCAGATGAAACTCGGTCGCCTGGAGCGACGGGATGATGCCCAGATAGGCGTTTGCGGCACCGCGCTCGAGGCGCAGTGCGAGCTTGAGGACATCAGCCTGGGTTTTCAGGGCGCCTGCGCCGAGCGAAGCGGCATAGTCAGCGATCGATTTGCTGGTGGCAGCGACGCCACCCAGGCGTCCGATTGCCGCCGCCAGATCATCGCGATGCGTCTTGTGATGGCTTTGGAAGGTGATGCCCACCTTGAGGACATCCGCTGACAGAAGTCCGCTTTGTGCGGCGATCTGATAGGCGGCGATCCCTTCATGCTCCAGCGCCAGGGCGGCGTTGAGAAGTTGCACATCCTGCGCCGGCCGATCGGCTTGCCTCGCCGCAGCTGGAACGCCGCCGCCAAGTAAAGCGACCAGTCCGGCCGCGGAAAGCGTGGTCACGCCACGGGTAAGAACGGCGCGGCGGCTGCTGCTCGGGATATCGATCATCTTGCTGGTCCTCCTTCTTGGATCACTATTGTTGGTCGGACATCTCCCGCCGCCGCTTTGCGAAGAATCCGTTGTCCAGTCGGCTCCGAGCAACTTGTGGTCACCCATCGTCGATCGTTTCCTTTTGTCCATTTGATGAGACGCATCGCAAAAGGTTCCCGAAAAATGGGAAGAGGGTGGATCACGGGGCCGATCAGACTGCCGGACACGCCGATGCGCGCTTCCCAAGTAGAAAGCGTCGGGACGAGCGATGGGGGGTTCGACAACCAGCCTTTAGGGAAGGGCGAGGGGCATGTGCTCGCATTCGTGCAGGGTGAGGTGGCACAAGCAGAGCGTCCACATAGCGGAAGAGGGCGTCTATATTATCCGTGTTGCTCTAAAGGGGATTTATATGCAATTTTGGTGTTACAAACGGGCAATAATATTAATTCGACTTCCTTTAAGCCTGCGCGCAATTGTTGGTACACGAATCGCGTAGGGATGACGCTCGGCGTCATGTGGCAGGAAGGGACACCCTCATATGCCGGTCGATACACCATTGAGCTCGTCGGTCGGTTTCGGGATGTCAGGCCGTGCGCGCGACATTGCAACGCCAACCAATAAGGATCACGCGCCACCAGCACTGAGCTCCAGCGCGATCGAGCGGATGCTCGCTCTAGGTCAGATGAGCAGGGGTTTCGTGCATGATTTCCGGAACGTCCTCGGCGTGATTTCCGCCGCGGTGCGTCTTGCCGAACGACATGCTGACGATCCTTCTTTGTTCACCGACTTTCTCGTGGGCGCGCAGGAAGGGGTAGAGCGCGGGTTGCGGATGACCGCTCGACTACTCAACTTCGCGAGCGGCCATGATTGCGACATCCACGCTCAAAACGTCAATGATGCCCTGGTACGATTGGAAAGCCTGCTGCGATATGCTGCCGGATCGGGTATTCGGATTGTGGTACAGCTCGGTCCCAACGTCCCGGATTTTGAATTTGAATTTCCGCAGTTCAACGCCGCGATCATGAATCTCGTCGTCAACGCGCGGGATGCCATGCCCGACGGTGGGACCATCGAGATTAGCACCGCTCTGGTTTCACGACCCGTATCGCGCGACCTAGGGTCCGATCATTACGTCCGGGTTCGCGTGAGAGACAATGGTACGGGCATGGACGCGGGCGTCAGGCGCAGAATCTTCGATCCCTTCTTTACCACCAAGGCGAGCGCCGGTACGGGACTGGGCATCCCGCAGGTTGATGCGTTCATGCGACAGTCCGGAGGCTTCTTGAGGATCGACACCGCGATCGATGTCGGCACCACCTTTGATCTCTTTTTTCCCTGTGGCGTCGATTCCACCGACCCCCACCAGTCCCTGTGCAAGCTCGCTGGATCGATCGACTTGTCGATGGGAAGCGCCGGCTCGTCACCCGAGTGATTCCCCTATGGGCGCGGCGGCGGTCTGTCGGGGAACCGCGCATCATAGACAGCGGAATGAGCACCGTACCCAAAGCGTGCAATCGCCATCTGTTCGGCTGCCATGGCGCGCGCGCGAAGGGTGGGTTTATCGACGGGATCGGCCTTGGCGTGCGCGATTTCGGCCGCGTACCACGCTTCGAGAATATCGTCGTCGGAGCGCCGACGCACGCCGTTTTGCTCCAACAACCTCTCAAGCTGGTCCACCAGCTCGCTTATGCGATAGGGCTTGGCGATAAAGCCCGCGCCGATTGGCAAGGCATTGGGCTCGGGACGTACGCGTCCTGAATTTACGAGAATGACCGTTTCGGGCCAGCGGTCGCGGATCGTGCTGGCGAGCGCCAGGCCGTCCATGCCACCCGGCATTTCGACGTCAGTGACGACAACGCCGATATCGCGACGATGGTCGAGAATCGTGAGCGCATCACGAGCGTCATGAGCCTCGAATACGCGATAACCCTCATCCATAAGGGCTTCGGCGGCGAACATGCGCACAAGCGGTTCGTCCTCAACGACGAGGACGATATTGTGATCCGGCGCGGACCCTTGCGGGTTCTCCATTATACATACCTCTCCGCGCCGCTCGATGGTTTCTTTCCGCAGCGCGTCGGTCTCATGCTGCGGACCGCGCGCTAGACTACTTCTCCAGCCACGTCATAGGCAGGGGTTGACGGTTCCGTCTCGCCGACCGGTGCCACCTGCTCGCTGATCAAAATGGCGAATTTCGCGCCGGCATAGCAGCGGCCGGGCTGATGCCAGGCGCGGGTGACGATCTGGATCTTGCCATTGATCTCGACCTGCTCGCCCGGGGTTGGGGAGCGCGCAAAATGGAAGCATCCGGTGGGTGTGGCATTCTTATGGTCGCGACCATCAAAGACATCGACTAGCATCTCGTTTCCTCTTCATTTGACAGAAACAGGTGACGGCGCCGGATATTGCCAGGGCTCGCCTCGGCCGAGGGCGGCGTCATATTGTTTCTCGGCGAAGGACCAGTTGGCGAGCTTGGTCCACCACAGCGTCAGCCACTGGGCGCGATCCTGCCGATAGTCGATGTAATAGGCATGCTCCCACACGTCGCAGCACAGGAGCGGGGTGACACCGTCATCCAGAACAGGACATCCGGCATCATGGGTTGAGATGACCTCAAGCCTGTTGCCCCGCGCCACGAGCCAGACCCAGCCGGACGCGAAATGGCCTGCGCCTTCTGCAACGAAGCGCGTTCCGAGCGCTTCCAGCCCGCCAAAGCTGGCGTTGATGGCAGTGGTGAGCACATCGCCCGGTTGAGTGGGCGCCGGCGTCATGCTTTCCCAGAAGAAGCCATGGTTCCAGGCTTGGGCTGCATTGTTGAACAACCCTTGCGCGCCGTTCGCATGGGCGGCGCGAATGACGGACTCGAGTGTCGATGCCGCTTCATTCCGTTCGGCCAGCAGACGATTAAGCGTCTCGACATAGCGCGCATGATGCTTGCCGTGATGGATCGTCAACGTCTCCGCGGAGAGGACGGGCACCAGAGCATCGATGCCATAGGGAAGGGGAGGGAGTTCGAATGCGACGGCGCCTGCGACAGAGGACCGTAAGGTGCTTGAGCCTAGATCAGCCACGGTAAATCTCCAGATTTTGAGGGAACAGAAGCAGTTCGCATGCACCGGCGACTGGCTGGCGCGCTGTTCGGCAGCTCAGCGATCATGGCCGGCTCCCGCGACGCGCGCGCTTAGCGCCGCGATGCAGAGCGAAATCGCACCATGTGCATGGTCGCCCGCCCATGATCCTTGCGCGCCCGCGACGATTGCGTGGGCGCCGTCCTCTTCGATCCAGCAGCCTGGCGGGACAAGGGTCGCGGCTGCCGAGCGGACTTCGGAATAGCGCAGCGCCCGCACGCGTGTGCCGTCGGCTTGCGACCAGATCCCGGCCTCGATACGCGGCAGTTCGATCAAAGCGGGGAACACGGCCAAGGCGATCTCGCCATCGAGCACGCGACTTGACGTGATGGCCCGTTGGCAGGCCGCAATGGCGACCGCGAGCTGCGCTCCGCCACGGCCAGCGGCCAAGGCCGACGGTGAGCGAAGCATGCTCATCGCGCGCGCGCCGTGCCGTCGGGTGGAGGCACGCCGCGACCATCCCGGTGGACCGGCTCGCAGACCGCGCGCAACAGACCATCGCTGATCGCATAAACCCATCCGTGCAACGTCAGGTCGGCTTGGGTCGCCCATGCAGTACGCACGAGGCGGTTGGCGGCGAGGGCTTCGACCTGAGCGACGACGTTCCGCTCGCACAGCGCATTGGCGTCGGCCTGATCAGGTGCGGCCTTGCAGGGATGCGCGTGGTGAACCTCCCGCACCGGTGCGAGCCAATCGCCGATCGCATCGGCGGTTGCGGGCGCCATGGCGGCCTGAATGCCGCCACAGCCATAATGGCCGACGACGATAATATGTTGAACGTGCAGCGCCTCGATCGCGAATTGCAGCGCTGCTGCAAAGTTGGGATCATTCTCCATTGCGAGATTGGCGACGTTGCGGTGGACGAACATCTCGCCGGGATCGAGGTTGACGATCTCGGTCGCAGGCACGCGGCTATCCGAACATCCTATCCAGAAGTAGCTGGGCCGCTGCTGGCCGACGAGGCGGCTGAAGAAGCTCGGATCGACCAAAGTCTTGGAATTTGCCCAAGCCTGATTGCGGGCGAACAGGTCGGCAAGGTCATTATCGTCACCGCGCGTCACGGTGGCGGGTTTTGCGACCGCCCTGTTCTCCCGCAGGCTCATCACTGACCAGTCTTCTCGAGATCGACGACCCGCAGATAGGGTTTGAGGGTGGTGTACCCCTGCGGGAACAGGCGCGATGCCTCTTCCTCGGACAATTTGGGCGAGATGACGACAGGCTCGCCTGGGTTCCAGTTGACCGGCGTTGCGATGCTGCGGGCGTCGGTAAGCTGCAGGCTGTCGATCGCGCGCAGGATCTCCGCAAAATTGCGCCCCGTCGAGGGCGGATAGGTCAGGATCAGGCGGACCTTGCGCAAAGGATCGATGACAAAAACCGATCGGACGGTGACGGTGGGATCACTCTCCGGATGGATCATGTCGTACAGCGTCGAGACGCGGGCATCGGGATCGGCGATCATCGGAAAATCGAGCTTCGCGCCCTGGGTTTCCTCGATGTCGCCCTCCCATCGGCGATGCGCTTCGACTGGATCGACCGAGAGTCCGATCGGCTTGACGTTGCGCTTGTCCCATTCAGGACGCAGCTTGGCGACTTCGCCGAGTTCGGTGGTACACACCGGAGTGAAGTTCTTCGGGTGGCTGAACAGGACGCCCCAGCTGGACCCAAGCCAGTCGTGGAAGCGCAGGAGGCCGTGCGTGCTGTTCTGTTCAAAGTCGGGGGCAATCTGCCCAAGCTGGATGGTCATGGAGACTCCTTCATGCTGCGCGGCCCATTGTGAGGGGCTGGCAAACATCAAACAAGCGAATGATATTCATATTTTATATAAATAATGTTGTTGTAAACTTAGCGCTTGGGGGCGAGCCATCCAATGGAAAATAGGGCCGCGACAGAAGCGAGGAGCATCGCAACGGCGTCGTCATTCTTGTCGATGACACGGGCCTCTTCGACCAGCCACAGCATCACCCGGATCGACACGATGGCGCCCACGATTGCGACCATCCAGTTTACATGCGGCGATCGGACATTCTCATCTTTGCCCGTCTGGATGCGGACTATGTGGTGGCCTTTCTTCATCGCCATAGCCGGCTCCGCCGCTGTCCGCTCGGTCGCTGGCTCACATCCTTGCGGTGCGTTGGTCTGGATGGGCCGGAGACCGGCGGCCAGACGAAATGAATGTCGAAAGGCGGCGGAATCTCGTGCGATCTTCCACGCACCTGGCGCTGTGCCGACCGTTCGATGTGAAGGCTGACGACAATACCGACACAGACCGCTGCGAAGAACGTCATCGCGGCGATCGAGAAGCCCGTACTGAAGAACCCACGATCATGAAAATAAAGGATGCCGAGGCCGACGCCGACCAGCAGGAGGGAAAGCGCACCGATGGTCGCGTACAGCTCAGACTTCCTGGGCGGGCGTTCGGGCCGGAAGGATCCTGGATGTCTCACTGCGCATTATGCTCGATCGTTGCATGCTCTTCGATGCTGGTTGGGCGGTGAGGGTCTCACCTTGCACTGGGACCATCGATCCGCTAGCATCTATAAAGCAAATGAATATTATTGCGCTTTGAGCATAAGGAATTTGCTGTATGGACATCAGCGCCGCCCGCACTTTTCTGGAAGTCGTCAAGACAGGCAGCTTCGTAAGTGCGGCGGCCAATCTCCATTTAACCCAAACCGCGGTCAGCGCCCGTATCCGGGTGTTGGAGGACCAACTCGATCGGCCGCTGTTTGTCCGCAACAAGGCTGGCGCCAAACTCACACCTGCCGGCGAGCAGTTTCTGCGATTTGCAACCACATTGGTTCAGGTCTGGGCGCGCGCGCAGCGCGCAGTTGCTCTGCCGCCCGGTCGGGAAACTGTCGTTACCGTAGGGGTCGAACTCAGCCTATGGAGTCCGCTCTTGCGGCACTGGCTGCTGTGGATGCGGCGCGAATGTCCGGACATCGCTGTCAGTACACATATCGATGGCTCAGAGCGTCTCATGGAGCAGGTGCAGGAGGGATCGCTGGACGTTGCCGTGCTCTACGCGGCCCCGAGCCGGCCGGGGATCATCGCGGAGTTGCTGTTTGAAGAGAAGCTGATCCTGGTCCGCACGACACCGACCGACCGACCTCTCGCCCGCGAGGATCACGTGCTAGTGGATTGGGGCGAGGAATTTGCAGCGAGCCACCAGGCGGCCTTTCCCGACGAACCCAATGCGGTGGTGTCGATCAGCTATGGTCCGCTCGCTCTCGACTATATCCTAGCCACAGGTGGTTGCGGCTATTTTCGCCAGGGTTTTATCCGCTCCTATCTCGATGAAGGGCGGCTCGCGCTCGTGCCGAACAGCCCGGAATTCTCCTACTCCGCTTATGTGGTACATTCGACCAAAGCCGACCAAGAGGTAATGAATCGCATCCGAGCGGGCCTTCGGGAAGCTGCGGCGCTTTCAGTGTGACAGGTGATCCATGATACCAGACGAGCCCTCATCTCCGGTTTGCTACATGGCCGAGGCCGACGATGTCTATATGGGCTATGCTGGCCGCGACGAAATTGTCGAGCATCTCAACGCGTTGCTTGAGGCCGAGCGAGCGGGGGCCAAGGTCGCGCTCGCCAGCAGCAGAATGCCGGCCACACGCACCTATACGTCGCTGATGCGTACGGTTCGGGCCGATGAAGCGCGATGGTGCGCAATGCTCGCCGAGCAGATCACACGCCTGGAGGCGGCACCGTCGCGCAAGACGGGTGCGTTTCGGGAAAAGGCGCTGGCGATCGCGGATCCTTTTGATCGGTTGGCTTTCCTCAATCGGGGCCAGGCATGGGTTGTTCGAAAGCTGGAAGAGATGCTCCCGCGTGTGCGCGACGAGCAGCTTCACGGCGCCCTCAAGGAAATGCTGGAAAGCCATAGGCAGAATATCCAGAGCGCTGCTGTGCTCCTTAATGCGGAAAACGCCGCACGTTGAGCCCGCCGCCCGACACATGCACGTCGTGTGGCGCAGGGCGATCATGTCGTTTCACAACGGGTTATATGTTCCGACCTAGCCAGACGCAGGATTGACGAACAGCTCAACGCAACCCGCTGCGCCCTTGAGTGGGCGCGTGTCCCGCGCTATTGCAATCGAAAATCGAATATGAATACGCGTTAAGCGTAAGGAATTTGTGCAGTGGACATCGGGATAGCGCGAACCTTTCTTGAGGTTGTGAAGACCGGCAGCTTCGTGGGGGCTGCCGCCAATCTCAACCTCACCCAGACCGCGGTCAGCGCACGTATCCGGGTCCTGGAAGAACAACTCGACTGCCCGGTGTTCATCCGCAACAAGGCCGGCGCCAAATTAACGCCTGCGGGCGAGCAGTTCCTGCGGTTCGCCACGACGCTGGTGCAGGTGTGGTCCCGGGCACGCCGGGCGGTGGCCTTGCCGCCGGGTCGTGAGACGGTGGTCACCGTGGGCGCGGAACTGAGCCTGTGGAATCCGCTCCTTCGCCACTGGCTTCTCTGGATGCGGCGGGAATGTCCCGAAATCGCGGTTCGGACCCAGATCGACACGGCCGAGAATCTGATGGAGCAGGTCCAGGATGGATCGCTCGATGTCGCGATCCTTTATGCCGCGCCGCACCGGCCGGGTGTCATCGCCGAGCTCCTGTTCGAAGAGAAGCTGGTGATGGTGAGAACCACGCCCACGACGACGCCCCTGTCCCCGCAAGACCATGTCCAGATCGATTGGGGCGATGAGTTTGCGGCGAGCTTCCAGGCTGCCTTTCCGGATCATCCCAATGCCGTGGTTTCGATCAGCTACGGCCCGCTGGCGCTAGAATATATTTTGGCGACGGGCGGCAGTGGCTATTTCCGGAAAGGATTCATCCGCTCCTACCTTGAGGAGAACCGTCTTGTCCTTGTCCCCGGCAGCCCAGAATTCTCCTATTCCGCTTATGTCGTGCACTCCACCAAAGCGGATCCGGGCGTGATGGACCGGATCCGCGAGGGGCTTCGCGCCGCCGCCAAGATCGCCGTCTGATCGCCCGCGACCGGGATTGCGCTGCGGTGCGCCGGGTGGAGCAGGCTCGGATGGACTGGCTGACCCCGCATCCGAGCTTCTTTGACTGCTACCCTCAGGACGCGGGATTGGTTCGGCCGACAAACCGGTTGCGACCGGTTTCAGCAAGCCGGTTCGCACTGCGTGCCTTAAGGAGATCCTGACGCGACAATATCCCGAGCACCCTGCGGGTTTCGCGGTCGATGATGGGGATCCGGCCGATTCCGGTTTCGATGATCAGATCGGCCACGACTCCGCTGGGCGTGTCGGGATAGGCTACGGGTTGCGCTGAATCGGAGATGGCATCGGAGAGCAGGGTTTTCGCGAGGCTCTGGTCGATTTGCCAGCGCAGTGCATCGGTTCGAGATACGAGACCGATCAGTCGCCCTTCGCCATCCACGACCGGATAGCTGCGATGTTCGGCTTGGGTCGTGAAGAAAGCGAGCGTCTGTTCGATTGTCAGCCCCCCAGAGAGCGTTTGCGGATGAGGGGTCATGAGCTGCACCGCTTGCAGGAGATCGAGCGGATCGACGGTGTATTCCTGAAGGATGTGGCGTCCGCGCCGCGCAATCTTCTCGGTGAGGATCGACCGGCGCATCAGCAAGACGCTGATTGCATAGGCGGCGCCGGCGGCCGTGACTGTGTAAGGAACCGCTTCGAAATGGCCGGTGAGTTCGACAGCGAACAGCGCGCCGGTCATCGGTGCGCGCATCGCGCCGCTCATGATGCCGGCCATGCCGATCATCGCCCAGAAGCTCGCGTCGCCAGGGAGGAACTGGCCGATCAGGAAACCGGCCGCCCCGCCGAGGATGAGCAGGGGCGCAAGGACGCCGCCCGACGTTCCCGAGCCCAGCGCGACGAGCCAGACCACCGCCTTCACGGCGAGGAGCGCGACGACAACCTTGAGCGCCAGCGAACCCGCCAACAGGGCTTCGATGCTCGCATAGCCGGCGCCCAGGACATGCGCGTCGATCAAGCCGCCAAGACCAACGACGATCGCGCCGATCGCCGGCCACCACATCCAATGGACGGGCAACTTGTGGAATAAGTCTTCGATCCTGTAGAGCGACGTCGACAGCAACATTGCCTCAAAACCGACCAGAAGGCCGACGCCGGCCGCGGCGAGCAGGCCCCAACTTGAAGCGGGCGCGGTTGCGATCATCGGAAACATCGGACCCGAACCAAGGAAAAGGGGCCGCCACGCCAAAGAAACGATCGCCGCGACGACGACGGGTACAAAGCTGCGCGGTTTCCATTCGAATAGGAGCACCTCGACCGCCAGAAGAATGGCGGCGAGCGGGGTGCCGAAGATCGCGGTCATACCTGCGGCCGCGCCTGCAACGAGCAAAGTCTTTCGTTCCGCAGCGCTCAGATGGAAGCATTGGGCGAAGAGCGACCCTATGGCGCCGCCGGTCATGATGATTGGTCCTTCAGCGCCAAAGGGTCCGCCGCTGCCGATGGAAATGGCCGAAGACAGCGGCTTGAGCAGCGCAACCTTGAGGGAGAGCCGGCTCTCACCGAACAAGATCGTCTCAATCGCTTCGGGTATGCCATGCCCTCTGATTTTGTCGGATCCAAAGCGCGCCATCAGTCCGACAAGCAGACTTCCGATCACGGGGATGACCACCACCAGAAAGCCGACATTGCTGTCCGTGATGACCGAATGGTCCGCCGAGAACCGTCCGAACCAGAACAGGTTGGTTGCGATCGCGATCAGCTTCACGAGCACCCACGCGCCTACCGCGCCGCCGGTTCCCACAACCAGAGCCATGAGCGCCAGCAGCGGCATCCGGAGATCGACGGAATGGTCTGCTAATTGATGGGTCTCAACGACTCGCGTCGGGGTTAGGGACATAGACGGGCATAACCTCTTGCTGTTGGAGGGGGCGCATTATATCGCAATGCGATATGGTTCAATGCGGAGAATGGTTGTGCGCGCAAAGGACGCTTTGCTGGCTGATGAAGATTATCGCGCTTTGGCGGATTTTCGCCATGAAATCAGGCGCTTTCAGGCGTTTAGCGAGGCGAATGCAGGCATGCTCGGGCTCACCCCGCAACAGCATCAAGCCTTGCTCGCCATTCGCGCCGCCGATGCCGACCATGCGACCGTCGGCTATATCGCCGAGCGGCTGATCCTGAAGGCGCATAGCGCGACAGGCTTGGTCGATCGCCTCGATGCATTGGGTCTGATCGTCCGCGAGGTGTCACCGGACGATCGTCGTCGTTCGCTTCTGCGGTTGACCGCAAAGGCCTATGATATTCTCGCGTCGCTTTCGACGGTGCATCGCGAGGAAATCCGGCGGCTGCGCCCGCTGCTGCTCGAGATATTCGACAAACTCGATTGAACCGGCAGATAGGGTGACGCGATCAGGCGGGGAGTGCGCTGCGCTCTGGCGCTGATCCGGGCCGAGGTGGCGTTGCATAATGTGCGTCTATGAAAGGGCGACGCGGTCGAAAGTCTCTTCAGGCATCACGCTCGAAATGCAGCCCTTGGTCGACAAGAAACGCCGCGAGGACGACCGCCTGGTTCGCATCCCTATCGTGCGCGCCATAAAGCAGGGTCGTGTCGCGGGCTTTGGCGATGCCGCGAAGCTGGTCGATCGCCTTGACATTGGTCTTCAGCTCGGCGCGGTAGCGCGTCGCAAATTCGTCGAACCGCGCTGGGTCGTGGCCGAACCATTCCCGCAGCTCCGCTGACGGTGCAATCTCCTTGAGCCAGAGATCGAGGGCCGCCTGTGCCTTGGACACACCTCTGGGCCAAAGCCGGTCGACCAGAACGCGGAAGCCGTCACTCGGCAACGCGGGCTCATAGATGCGCTTGATACGCAGCGTGCTCATCACCTGTCTCCAGGCGGTCTGTGTCCAATCCACGCTGGCGGATCGCTGGCGGGAAAGGACTCGATAGATGCTTCGTCAATGGCGTCGATGACGGTCCCGCTTGCGAGCAGAAGTCGGACCTGGCGGCAGATCTCGATGACGCGATCCGAATAAGCGCCTCCTGTCCGATTGTCTTCGTCTGGCATTAGGCGATTGTGGAAGCGTTCATGAACGACCTCTTCTGCCAGAACTTCGAGCGGACGATCCTCAGCGCGGTGACGCTGCGCGATGTAACGGACGGCGGCGGCAAGCTCGTCGGGATCGATCGGATCATCACAGTCATGGGTCATTGGACAGCTCCGGTTCTGCTAGGAGAAAGGCGATATCGGCCCCGACGCGCATGTCGTGCTCCGTCCCGAACGCATGTTTGCGCAGCCGGCCGCGGCGGTCGATCAGGATCAGTGTCGGCGTCCCCTGCATAGCATAAGCAGCCATGGTCTGTGGGATCGGTCCCGACGATGCTGGTAGATCGACGGCGATAGGGAAGCTCAGCTGGAATTCTTGAATAAAGACGGCGAGCGCCTGCGGTGTCATCACGTCGTGATGCTCGAACACGGTATGTATGCCGATGACGGCGAGCTGGTCGGGATCGAATGCGCGTGCGATGCGCTGGGCTTGGGGGATGCTGATCGTAACGCAGCCCGGACACAGCATTTGAAAGGCGTGAAGGGCGACGACCTTGCCGCGCAGACCCTCAAGGGTAAGCGGGCTGGCGACATTGAACCATTGCGCCACATGCCAGTCCGGGGCGATCGAGGCGGCCGTGTTGTCCATCGAGATCTCCTTTCGTGGACTGCGGCTATCGCTAGGTAAGGCTGAACAGCGTCACCATTCCCCCGATCGCGATGCCAAAAACCATCACCATCACGCCGGCGATGCGCAGGATGTAGGTGATCGGTTCCTCATCGCTGTTCGCCGCGACGATCGTGGAGGCCGGTGGCGGTGGCCGGCCAATAAGACGCCGGACAAACGACTGCCGAAACGCCATCGAAAAGCCGGTGACGGCGAGGATGGCGGCGAAGATATCGACCAGGAAAACATATCCGGACATCATTGCTATTCCTTCCCTTTTTCGTGCAGCTGGCGGCCATCAGCACTGCAGGCTGAAAGGCCGGCCTCCAGGCCGGCGAGCAGATCCTGTTCGGCCTCCAGACCAACCGAAAGTCGCAACAGGCTATCGCTAATGCCGGCCGTCGCTCGCGCCTCTTCCCCCATGTCCGCGTGGGTCATCGTCGCTGGATGAGCGACGAGGCTTTCGACGCCGCCGAGCGATTCCGCGAGCGTGAAGAACCTGACAGCGCTGATGAAGTGGCGAACAGCGGGAACGCCGCCGTGCAGTTCGAAGCTCAGCATCGCACCGAAACCGCGCTGCTGCCGCGAGGCAATGGCATGACCTGGATGCGAGGCCAGGCCCGGATAGTGAACCCTTGTTACGGCAGGATGGTTCTCAAGGAAGTTCGCAATCGACATGGCGTTGATCTGCTGCTGCTCCATGCGTGGGAAGAGCGTGCGCAGACCACGCAATGTCAGCCAGGCATCGAACGGAGCGCCCGCGCTCCCGATAACATTCGCCCAATATCGCAATTGCTCAACCTGCGCGGGGTCGGCCGCCACGACCGCTCCGCCGATCACGTCCGAATGACCATTGAGATATTTGGTCGTGGAATGGATCACATAGTCCGCACCGAGTTCGATCGGGCGCTGGAAAGCGGGTGACAGAAAGGTATTGTCGACGGCGATCGCTGCCCCGGCTGTCCGTGCCTTGTTCGAGAGTGCGGCGATATCGACGACGCGCATCAAAGGATTGCTTGGAGACTCGATCAGGACGAGCGCGGGCACTTCCTCGAGTGCGGCCTCGAACGCGCCGATGTTGGATTGGTCGACGAACCGTACGCTGCAATGACCCAAATCCGCGCGGGCCTTGAGAAGCCGCATGGTACCGCCATAGCAATCATGCGGCGCGAGGATCAGATCGTCCGGCCGATGCCGGCCCACCAGGAGATCGAGCGCGGACATGCCGCTCGACGTGATGACGGCGCCGGCACCGCCTTCGAGCTTGGCGAGAGCATCGCCAAGCAATTCCCGATTCGGGTTTCCGGCGCGACCATAATCATACATGCGCGGTTCGTCATATCCGGCGAACTCGTATGTGCTCGAGAGGTATAGCGGCGGCGCCACGGCGCCGAATGCGGTGTCGCTGGCCACGCCATAGGCCGCGGTGATGGTCTGCGGGCGCGGAAGGCCGTCTATGGGTTTAGTCATTGAAGAATCGCCCTTCGGCTACTTCGCGGACGATGCCGGCGCGAATGGTGAAATCTCCAAAGTGCTCGCCGGGCTGCCGCTCGCGAGCATAGCGGGCGAGGACTTCGGCCAGCACCTCCAGGATTGTCGCTTCTCCGACATTCTCCCGAAAGATGCGGTTCAGGCGTTCGCCATGGAAACCCCCGCCAAGATAGAGATTATACTTGCCGGGCGCCCGCCCTGTCAGCCCGATCTCGGCGATATAGGGCCGCGAGCAGCCATTCGGGCAGCCACTCATGCGGATGGTGATCGGCTCGTCCGAAAGGCCGTTCTCGGCGAGGATCGCCTCGATCTTGTCGAGCAGCGATGGCAGATAGCGCTCGCTTTCCGCCATAGCGAGGCCGCAGGTCGGCAAGGCAACACAGGCGATCGCGGTCCGCCGCAGGATCGAAAAGTGATCGATGTCCGGAAAATGCTCGGCTAGGATGGCATCGATCGCCGCCCGATCCTCCGTCCGGACGCCGGCGACGATGAGATTCTGGTTGGCTGTCAGCCGGAACGTCCCGCGATGGACGCGGGCGATATCTCTGAGCGCATCGAGCAGCTGGAGATTGAGACGTCCGTTCTCAATGATGAGTGTGCGATGGTGACGACCGTCAGGGGTTATGTTCCAGCCATAGCTGTCGCCGTTCGACGTGAACTCGAAGGGTCGCGGGCTTTCGAACGGGACGCCCATGCGCTGCTCGATCTCGGCCTTGACCCAGTCGAGACCCTTGTCGTCGATCGTATATTTGAAGCGCGCGCGCTGGCGATCCTTGCGGTTGCCATAGTCGCGCTGAACAGCCATGACCGCATCGGCGCAGCCGATGACGCTATCGACGGGAACGAATCCGATGACGGTAGCGAGCCGCGGATAGGTTTCGGGCGCTTGATCGGTGCGGCCCATGCCGCCGCCGATCGCCACGTTAAACCCGGCCAGCCCTTCTCGGTCCGCGATCGCGATGAACCCAAGATCCTGAGCATAAACGTCGATATCGTTGGAGGGCGGCAACGCGAAGCCGATTTTGAACTTCCGGGGCAGGTAAGTGCGACCGTAGAACGGCTCTTCAGGGTCTGATGTGGCGACCCGTTCGTTACCGTACCAGATCTCGTGATAGGCCCGGGTCTTGGGAATGACATGGTCGCTGACGCGCTTTGCCAGGGTAGCGACCTCGGCATGGAAGCGCGAGCTTTGCGGATCGACCGTACACATCACGCCGCGGCTGTCGTCACCGCACGCCGCGATGGTGTCGAGTAGTGTGTCGTGCAATCCTTGGATGATGGGCCGCAGGCTGTCTTTCAGAACCCAATGGAACTGAAAGGTCTGCCGGGTGGTGATGCGCAGCGTTTTGCCGCCATGAGCGCGAGCGAGTTCGTCAAGCTTCAGCCATTGCGCCGGCGTGCAGACGCCGCCGGGCAGTCGGACCCGGATCATGAACTGAAAGGCAGGCTCGAGTTTCTGGCGCCGGCGTTCGTCGCGCAGATCGCGATCGTCCTGCTGATAGATGCCGTGAAACTTCATTAGCTTCACGTCATCGGCTGAGGGAACCGCACCGGTGATCTGGTCGAGCAGGCCATCGGCGATGGTGCCGCGCAGATAGTCGCTGCGGTCCTTCATGCTCTCGTCCGGACCGAGCCGTTCGAGTGGTTGCGACAGGTCGCGCGTGCGGTCGATGACGGTCGCGTCGGTCATTTCAGGCCCTTCAATAGACATCGCGTTGATAGCGGTGGTCGGCCTGGAGAGAGCGGACATAGTCCTCCGCTGACTCGCGGCCGGTACGCGCTTCATGTGCCACGATATCGATCAGGGCTTCATGGACGTCCGGTGCAAGATTGGCGGCATCCCCGCAGACGTAGACATGCGCGCCCTCTTCCAGCCAGGCGAAGACGTCGCGGCTCTGCGCCTTCATCCGATGCTGGACATAGACTTTGTCAGCGCGGTCGCGCGAGAAAGCGACGTCCATGCGGCTGAGCCTTCCGTCCTTGAGCCAGTCCTGCCACTCGCTCTGATAAAGAAAATCGGTGCGAAAGTTCCGCTCGCCGAAGAACAACCAACTCTTGCCGGAAATGGCCTTGGCCTCACGGTCCTGCAGGAAGGCCCGATAGGGCGCGACCCCGGTCCCGGCACCGATCATCAGGATCGGCGCATCTGTTGTCGGCAGCCGAAAATGCTGGTTGCTCTGGATATAGACAGGAAGGACGGTGTCGACATCCGCGCGGTCTGCAAGGAGACCGGAGGCGACCCCGCTGCGCGCCGCACCGTGGAGGGTGTACCGCAGCGGCGCGACCGTCAGATGCGCTTCGTCGGGCGCGGCACTAAGGCTCGACGCCAGCGAATAAAGCCGGGGCTGCAGCGGTCGAAGTGCTGAGACGAAGCCTTGCGGCATGATGTCCCGCACGGGAAAGCGGCGGACGATGTCGATGAGGTGATGCGTGCGCAGGAACACCGAGCGCTCGCCGACGCGGTCTTCCTCGTGCAATTGCTTGAGCAGGGTTACATCGCTGACGAGCGTCCAATAGTCGAGGAAGCGCGGCGTTGCTGCCGTGATCTCGAAGCGATGGGTCAACGCTTCGCCGAGCGTGCAGTGGTTGCCTTTGATCTCGAGATCGGCCTCGGGTGCGAGCCCGAGAGCCTCCAGTAGTTCAGCGACGACAGCGGGATCGTTCGGGGTCGCGATACCGAGCGCGTCGCCGGGCTCATAGGTAAGCCCCGAGCCCGCCAGCGAGAATTCGATGTGTCGGGTTTCTTTGGTGGAACCCCGGCCGACGATCGCGATGTTCTCGATGATCGCAGCCGGAAAAGGGGTGCGCTTGTCATAGGTGGCCACTGGCGCGCCGGTGACTGGACCCACCAGGGGTACACTCGGTGCGCGATTGGTGGCGACTTCCGCTACGAGCATGCCCACGGTCGCCGCGATCCAGGTCTTGGCGGGTTCTTCATAGTCCACATCGCAATCGACACGGGCTGCAAGACGTTCGGCACCGAGTTCCTCGAAGCGCTGATCGAGGCGCTTGCCGGCCTGGCAGTAATATTCATAGGTTGAATCGCCGAGAGCCAGGACGGCGAACCGAACGCCCTCGAGTTTAGGTGCCTTACGGCCCTCGGCAAACTCAAAGAAGCCGGTTGCAGGTTGTGGTGGGTCACCTTCGCCATAGGTACTGACGATGATCAGCAGATCCTGCTCCTGTCCGAGCTGACGCACTTTATAGTCCGCCATGTCGTGGAGGGTGCAGGTCAACCCCTTGTCTGTGACGGCTGCCGCGAGCGTTTGGGCGAGCTCCGCGGCATTGCCGGTTTCGGTGCCATAGAGAATGGTGAGCGCACGCGCTGCGGCAAACGACGCCGGCTGCGGTTGCGGCATCCGCAAACCGGCGTCAAGCCCGGCGAAATAGCCGCTGAGCCAGCGCACCTGCATCAGATCGAGTGACCGGGTTAGTCCTTCGACCTGTCGCCATTGTTCCAGGGTCAGGGGGTTCCCCGAAAGCTCAGATGCAGACATGCGTTCCTTCCTCGGCGTCCAGCTTCCTTTCCTGGCGTCGGTGATCGGTCGGATCATCCCAGATGCCGTTGCTTGAAGCGGCTTTCGCTCAGGAAAAACATTGTGGGCGGCATCGATATATAAGGCAAATGAGTATTATTGGTATTTTAGCGCAAATATATTGTTGATATTTGTCCGGAAGACCGAAAGCTCGCATGATGACCGCGCGAAGCTCTTGCCACGTGTGTGGGCCTCACATGGCAGTATAACAACAAATAGTTTGCGGTTAAGCGGCAATAGCATTCGCTTGTCCGCAGATAAATTTAGGTCACTATAACGGCGAGATGCTTTTGCATCGTACGCGAAGCCCAACGGGCTTCGTCGAGCAGGGCATCAGGATGGCGCATGATCGAAGGAGCCGATGATGGTCTGGACCAACATTCTCGTGCCTGTTCTCGGGACCGCCAGCGATGCACAGCCGCTGTCAGTCGCAAAAGCGCTTGCCGCACCGTTTGATGCGACGATCTCGGTGGTGTTCGCTTCACCGTCGGCGAGCGGTCTGTTCAATTGGGCGTATGAAGGCGGGTTCGGTGTGACCGATGTTGCGGTGGCCGCGATCCAGGAGGAGACCGAGCGCGGGCGCGCCCGTTGCGGCGAACTTCTGACGGCGCTGGATTATCCCAAGACCTCGTTCGAGACGGTGACGGCGGACGACTGGCTCGGGCTGCGGAGTGCGACCCGCTTAGCCGATGTCGTTGTCTGGGAACGCTCGGCCGCGGGTGGGCACGGCTTTTTTGCGAGCGCATTCCAGCAGATTTTGCTCGATGAACGTCGGCCAGCATTCATCGCCGACAGACCACCCGACGTCGGGGGAACGATAGCGGTCGCATGGGACGGTGGACGCGAAGCCTCTCGGGCTCTCCGGCGGTCGGTCCCGCTGCTCAAAAAGGC
Source organism: Sphingobium sp. TB-6 (assembly GCF_012927365.1). Taxonomy (NCBI): domain Bacteria; kingdom Pseudomonadati; phylum Pseudomonadota; class Alphaproteobacteria; order Sphingomonadales; family Sphingobiaceae; genus Sphingobium; species Sphingobium sp. TB-6. The sequence goes on from NZ_JABBGL010000020.1 coordinate 70,970, forward strand.
CGATCGCGTCGTTCTCCTGACGGTCCCCCATGCGATGGCGCGGCCATGCGATGGTGCGCGCGCGGTCCAGTATCTTGACGATCAGGGCGTTCGCGCTTCCACAGATGTGGTCCACACGCATGGCGACGCCAGCCCGGCGATTCTCGATGCTGTCAGAAAAATGGACGCGAATATCCTGGTCGCAGGGGCGTTTGGTCACCCGCGCCTCCAGCGCTTCATCTTCGGCGGCACGACGCAATATCTACTGGAAAGCCTGGTCCGTCCCGCATTGTTCCTGTCGCACTGAAGGAGAGTATCGTCTGGACTGTCAAACCTTTGCAAGCGACCGGAAGCCGCACATATTTTTTGGCTGTGATACACTCATTGGGCCGATACGGTCCTGAGTTGGGTCCTCAGTCCAAAAGGTCGGGGAGCGACTTGAATTAATATCGTAATGCGATATATATAAGGTGCCGTTCTGCTCGGAAGGAGGAGAAAATGGCGAGCCGGAGTCCGCGTTTTGATATGGGAGCGGGGCGATGCTTATGTTGAGCATCCTCCTTGGGTCTCTTGGTCTGGTTATAGGTAGTATCGCAGCAGCCGTTGCGATCTGTTGGACCGGTTGGACGCTGTTCCGCCTGGTGCGGCATCCCCAATGGGGGGCGCTCACCGTCGTGATCGTGCTGCTTTTGCTGTTCCCGAAAAGTTTCCAGAACAGCGAGTTGGTGCGAACCGCCATCGTCTTCGCCGGCGTTGCCGCTATCGCTCTGCTTTTCGTGGGTCGCGACGCGCCAACGCCGGGACCGGTCGGGCGTGATCGATCGGCAGATCGGCAGAAAAGTCCAGACTCGGCCAGAGAGGAGAAGATCATGTCGTCTAGTCCGCTTCGTCGGAAATACCCTGTGCTCATCGCGTGCATGGGCGAAGCCAAGCGCCCCAGTGCCCGCGAGGTCAAATCGGTCGCCAAGCGGATTATGCGCGAAGCGTTTCCCGAGCACGAGATCCGTCGGCAGAGCGGCACGCAGCTTTACCGCGATATGCTCCGTGCCGCTCGCGCCACCTTGGGCATGGGGCCGCGTTCGGCGCTGAAACAGGAGCAGGACGGATGATCAATAGTTCAACTCTCTGCGTCCTGCTGGTCGCCTGCGCTTTGGTATTAGGACGCATTTTGCTCCAGGATCGAGCGGCTGAAGATGAGCGCGAACACCATGAATTGTGACGTAAAGCCTCGTCGTTCGACGCGTTAGGGTCCCCAGGGCGACCGCCTGCATTGACTTCGCGTGGGGAAGACGACATCATCTAACGATGCACCTACGGATTGCTCTTTTGCGCTTCCGCCACCATGCGGGCCAACTTCTCGCGGGCAAATAGCCCCGGGTTCCGGTGCGGCACGCCCCGAGCTCGGGGCACACTCTCGATCCTATAATGCGTGCGGCCAGGCGGCTGCGCGTTCCTCGATTCCGAGAAGGCCAGCACCATGAAGACGACAAGCGCGGCCCGCAGGCCGTCCATCCATTTGATCGATAGTGAAGCGGACGCACTCACCAATCTTGCCTATAGCGTCGAAGAGCGCCTCCCCCAGGTCAGCGAGCTGCTCATCGGCGAGATCTCGCGCGCGACTATTCACAAGGCGGACCGTTTGCCCCGCGACGTAGTCGCGATGCTCTCGACGGTTGAGTTTAGCGATGCCGCGAGCGGGACGACGCGGACCGTACAACTCGTCTATCCGCGCGAGGCCGATATCTCGGCGGGACGCATATCCATTCTCACGCCGATAGGCGCGGGGCTCATCGGCCTGCGCGAAGGCCAGTCGATTGTGTGGCCCGATCGCGAAGGCAATGAGCGCAAGCTGACCATCGTCAAGGTCACCCAGCATGGCCTGGCGCCAGTACCGACAGCTTGAGAGACGCAGCCATGATATCCTCGATGCTCGAGCAGGCGTTGACACGTCTGGATGATGCCGCACGCCATTTGCAACTTGACCAGGACGTGCTCGAGAAGCTCAAATATCCGCGCGAAACGACCAAAACGCGCTTGATGATCCGCATGGATGACGGCTCGCGCAAATCCTTCATGGCCTGGCGTTGCCGCTATGACGACACGCGCGGACCGACCAAGGGCGGGATTCGTTTCCATCCCGATGCAACGATCGATGAAGTCGAGACATTGGCGTTTTGGATGACGTTCAAATGTGCCGTCATGAATCTCCCGTTCGGCGGCGGCAAGGGCGCGGTCCAGGTCGATCCTCACCGCCTCTCGAAAGCCGAAATGGAGCGATTGTCGCGCGCCTATATCCAGGCCTTTGCCGGCATTGTCGGTCCGGATCGCGATATTCCGGCGCCCGACGTCTATACCAATTCGATGATCATGGGATGGATGGCCGACGAATATGCCACGATAGTCGGCAGGGTAACCCCGGCGGTTATCACCGGCAAGCCGATCGCGCTCGGTGGGTCGCTTGGCCGCGACGATGCGACGGCGCGTGGGGGCTTTTATCTGCTGCGCCACCTGGAGACCGAGCTCGGGGTGGGACCAGGCTCGCGCGTCGCCATTCAGGGTTTTGGCAATGCGGGCAGCCACATGGCGCGCCTGCTGAACGCGGCCGGCTACAAGATCATCGCCGTTTCCGACTCGCGAGCGGCGGTCGGCGCGTCGGACGGACTCGATATCAACGCGCTGTTGGAAGCGAAACGGACCGGCGGTCTGCAGGGCCTCGCCGGCAGCAACGGCATCACCGCGCTCGATCCCCATGCGATCGGCGGCATCGACTGCGACATCCTGGTCCCTGCGGCGTTGGAGAACCTCATCCACCGCGACAATGCCGATGATGTTCGCGCGAAAGTGGTTCTCGAGCTTGCCAACGGCCCCTTGACCCCAGAGGCGGATGACATCCTGTCGGCCAAGAACGTCATTGTCCTGCCGGATATTCTGGCAAATGCAGGCGGGGTGACCGTTTCCTATTTCGAATGGGTCCAAAATCGCCAAGGCTATTACTGGACCGTCTCCGAAATCCATGACCGCTTGAAGGCAAGCATGGAAGCCGAAGGACGCGCCATTTGGGAGCTCGCGGCGTCTCTTAGCATCGGCATGCGCAGCGCGGCCTATGTCCATGCCTTGCAGCGGCTTGCCGAGGCAATTGAAGCGCATGGGACACAGCAGTTCTTTACGTCGTGATGCGCCGCCTCCCGGCGGTCGCTTTCAACGCGTCCGTTCAAGATGGCCGCTACCGTCCGCATTCGCCACACATGAACTGAGGCTCTGAGTATCGGACGGAGTTTCGGCGCAATTGACGTTGTTCGATTTTGCGCGGCAGCGTTTAGCGGTGCATGCGTGGCCGCCAAGCGACTCTCTGCTGACCGAAGCAGACAATATAACCGGAGTGGGCTAGGCACGGGGAATGATAAGTTTGTTTTCTTGGAGAAGTGCGCCACGCTTGGCATTTGACGTCGGCACAGCGAATCTGCGCGTCATTTCATCCGAGGGCGGTATTCTGTTCGACGAGCCGTCGATCTGCTGCTTTGACGCGGATGATTATAACGCTGCATTGGTCGCAGCGGGCGCCAACGCGTTGCCGATGGCAGACCGTACGCCGCCAAAGCTGCGGATCGGCAGGCCCCTCCGTCGTGGCGTTCTGCAAGATCTCGCCGCGGCGCGGGCTCTGCTACGCTATGCTGGTGAATGTGTGGGTGTTCGCGGGCGTATATCGGCCCAATCAACGCTCATTGGTGTCCCGGCCGATGCTACTCAGGCCGAACGGCGCGCACTTATCACCGCTGCGCGTGACGCGAACCTCGGGGCTGTTCAGCTGGTCAGCGAACCGGTCGTTGCGGCGATCGGTGCAGGGCTTCCCATCATGGAGGCGACGGGCTGCATGCTGGTGGAGTGCGGGGCGGGAACGACCGAGGTCGTGGTCATCTCCCTGGGCGGTGTGTGCGTCAGCCGAACGGTGCGGGTCGGCGGAAACAGCCTTGACCAGTCTCTGGCAGATTTCCTGCATTTCCGCCATAAATTCTTGATCGGAGAGCAATCGGCCGAGAGACTCAAACTCAAACTCGAACTCGCGGACGAACCCGTGACCGGATCTGGTGCGAACTGCGACATTCAAGTGCGCGGCCGCAGTATTGAGGCGGGATTGCCAACCGTCTTGACCTTGCCGCGGCAAGCTTTCGACGATGTCCTGGTGAAGCATTTTACCGTGATCGTCGAAGCAGTGGTTGACACATTGAACGAGACGCCTCCTGAGCTGAGTCACGACATTTTGGAGCGCGGTATCATTCTGACCGGCGGAAGTGCGCCATTTCCATTGCTTTCGACGATGTTGGCCAAGGCAACAGGGCTTGATGTCATGATCGCCGACGATTCCCGCTACTGTGTCGCGCGGGGGCTCCAGGCATTATTGGTGGGCTGATTTGCTGATGCGGTGCGACTGATCGAGTGGCTTTAATCCCGATGGCACCAGGACGCGGACGCTTAGCCGCCGCTCGATCCTTCGGAAAAGGTCAAGCACCCCCTCGTCATACCCGAAAAGGGATTCAGAACCCAATGTCTCGGCTATGCATGCGGACTGATCCAGATCAGTCCCGCCATGAGCGCAAGAGTTACAACGGCCGTCGTCCACCAGCGCCGCTTGGCCGGCCGAGTGAGCGCGAACGTCACTGCGTAGAGCATGGCGACTGCCAAGATGACCACCCATCCTAGGATTTCATCAAGGGTGAAGGGCCACCAAAGAAACGGCGTCCTGGTTTCGGGCATGGCTCATCTGCCCTCCAGCGATGCCTCGCCGCAGGCCAATTGATGGAGCCGAGTGACCATCGTCACCATGATGCGGCGAACCGAAATCGGAGCCCCTATCCGCGGATCGCACCACAGATCGGCATAGAGGTTCGCATAGGCGCGGAAGAACGCGGATCGGTCGCGCATGCCTGACAGATTCTCGGCTTCGACCAATGCATCGACGGCTCGCGCCGCAGCGGCCATAGGCAATCCCGAACCCGGTAGGTCCGCCATGACAGTGCGACGTTGGGCTTCAACCGTAAAGCGCGAAAGACCGGACTCAAAGACCTGGATCAGATCTTCCCGCAGGTCTGTTCCGCCGAGCCGACCTGCCCGGCGGAAGGCAAGTGCAAGTAACTGGTCATCGGCCTGTGGCGATAACTCAAGTCTTTCGATCCGACTCAAGCCATCATCTTCAACGCGCTTTGCGATCAGGATGCCGGAGGGCAGGCGCAGCACCTCATATGCCCGCCGCGCGGCCCGCTCTATCAAGCTGACTAAAAGGCCGGCCTGACATACGCTATTATTCGACAATTTCTTCTCCATTGGATGGACCCAAGCCAGCGCTTCACGCCGCCGACGGCGGCTCAGGGTCCTCCTCACCCGGGATAGGCGGAGCTGGCTTGCGCTGGGACGCGAAGGGCACAACGACCCTCGCGTCCGCAGTCTGCGTCGTACCGGTACGCGCCTCGTCTTTCGCGGACGCCACGTCTTTTCGATTCTTCTTCATGTCATGCTCCAAGGCGGCGATCGCCGCCGCCTTCCTCGACCTATGGGAAGGGTGATGACCCCGAGCCCTTCGATGGACTCGGGGAGGCTAGCCTCGGAGCTGGCGGCCTGCGTGGTGCGTCAAGCGCCCAATGGACACGACATCAGACATATCACCACTCAAGATGGACCAAATGGGCTCGATGTCAATCCATCGCCTTGATCTTGACTAACCCCGCTGGAATACCGATCTTCTTGTTATGAGCAGCTTTTCTTCCCGACGCTCTCGTGAGCTTCACGCCGGCAGCATCGTCGCGGGCTCCTGAGCCCCGGCCGGTGCCCGCCTTCGCGGGCACGACCGGGGCCACTCCTGTCCCTTGTGAGGTGGCCTCGCCTTCTTGGACAGGTTGGCGGCTAAATTAAGCTCATCCCGGTTGTCGTTCATGCCGCCATTTGAGTGATCAAATCCTGGGGGGCATGCCCCCCAGGATTTGAAGCGCCGATTTGCCCATATGCCTCGGCAGGGGTTTTCCCTGCAAGGCGTGAATGAGGACGATGGCTGTCATAATAGGCGAACCATCGGCCAAGGCCGGCACGCAGTTCAGATCCGGTCTCGAAGGCGTGCAGATAGACGCATTCATACTTCACAGACCGCCAGAGCCGCTCGATGAAGACATTGTCCATCCAGCGCCCCCGGCCGTCCATACTGATCTTGATCTCGGCTGCGCGCAGCACACCGGTGAAGGCATTGCTGGTGAACTGGCTGCCCTGATCGGTATTAAAGATCTCGGGTTTGCCGAAACGGGCCAGCGCATCCTCCAGGGCCTCGACGCAAAAGCCCGCGTCCATGGTGTTCGATAGCCGCCAGGCCAGCACCTTGCGGCTCGCCCAGTCCATGATGGCGACCAGATAGAGGAAACCCCGGCGCATGGGCAGATAGGTCACGTCCGCGCACCAGACCTGGTTGGGGCGCGTGATTTCCAGATTGCGCAGCAGATAGGGATAAATCCGATGCTCGGGATGCGGATCGCTTGTGCGAGGACGCTGGTAAATTGCCGTCAGCCCCATCACCGCCATCAGCCGCCGGACCCGGCGGCGGCCGATCGCATGACCCAGACGCCGCAAATGCCGCGCCATCTGACGGCTGCCGTACCACGGACATTCCATGAACGTCTCGTCGATCACCGTCATCAGCGCCAGCGTCTCGTCGGTTTCCGGCACCGGCGTGTAGTAGTAGGACGACCGGCTGATCGACAGCAGCCGGCACTGCATCGCGATCGACAGGTGCTGGTGTGCCGGCTCGATCTTCGATCGCCTCCAGGCCACGCTCATCGACCGGAGGCTTTCGCCAAAAAATCGCGTTCCACCAGCAATTGCCCGATCTTGGCGTGCAACTTCTCGATTTCCGCCTCACTAGCAGCCTTCGAGCTCTGATCGCCATTATCGAATAGGCTGGCCATCCCATCCATCGCGTGGCGCTTCCATGCCCCGATCATCGTGTGGTGGATGCCATGCTTCGCTGCCAGTTCCGCCAGCGTCAGATCGCCACGGATCGCTTCCATCGCCACCTTCGCCTTGAACTCGGCTCTGTAGCGCTTTCTCGTCGTCTTCATTCCCGTCCATTCCTTCAGGTCGGGATGAGCTTAGCACCCTGTCCGAATTTCCGGCACCACCTCAATCCTGGTGCTGCAAAGGCGCTCGGACGCTCGATAGAGGCGACCGACGATGCGGTCATGGGTTTCCACGACGACATCGGCCAGCGATGCCCGCCATTCCAGCGCACACACCGCGAGGATCGCTAGCCGCCTTTCTTCGGGCAGGTCGCGCATACCATCTGCATAATAGCGCTCGCCCTGCCGGCGCAACCGGGCCACTCTGTGCGGCGGCACACCGGACACGAGGTCTGCGGGAAGATCGACGTCCTGGAGATATTCCAGTCGATCCATCAGCCGGTTGGCAGCGGCGGAGTTCGCGCCCACCTCAAATTGCCGCAGCCAGACAAACCGGGTAATACGGCCGTCCACCGTATCCTCCAGCAGGCAAGCCAATTGCTCGCCGAGGGCGGGCGAGATCCGTCCAGCGATACGCTCCTCAATGCGGCGCTCGGCATCGACCAATGCGTCGGCGCACAGCCGCTCGAACGTTGAGGGCGCCGGAAGAATCGTGCGGGTGCGGCGGCATTCCACGACAAAGCGGCGGGCGAGATCCTCGTTCGATGTTGCCGTCTCGGCCTCTCGCGCGATCCATTCACGCAGATCCCGCGCGCCGCGACCTGAAAAGGCCCGGTAGCCATAGATTCTGCGCAGGTCTGCCAGATGCTCGTGCCGCGTTTCCTCGCGCGTGGCATAGGGCAGCAGATCATCGCCACTCAGCCCGAGTTGGGCTGCGATAAAATCTGTCACTGGCGCCGGGATCACTTCGCCCGGTGCCAGCACCCGACCGGGAAAGCGTAGCACGCACAGTTGCAGTGCGAAGCCGAAACGGTTGTGGTCGCGACGACGCTGCCGGATATGCCCGAGATCCTCATCGCTGAGGGTGTAATGACGCAGCAACTCGCCCTGATCGACCGGCAAACGGAGTAGCGCGTCGCGCTGGCGATCGGTCAGGGTCACGCGACGGGGCATGCATGTTCCTTTTCTTTCCGACTCAATGTTTGAGATAGCTTGATTGCGATGCTGGTTTGAACCGCCCCGGGATTGCCGGAGGCCCTAACTCCTGAGAGGAAGGGTCTACGATGAGCAAGACGACGAACAAGTTTGCACCGGAGGTTCGTGAGCGGGCCGTCCGCATGGTGCTGGACCACGAA
>NZ_JABBGL010000021.1:0-78083 GCF_012927365.1 Sphingobium sp. TB-6
CCCTCCATGTTACGCTCTCAGCAGGGTCTGCGCTGCGCTAGGCCGATGGCTCCGCGCAGCCCCTGCTGTCCTCAAGAGTGTCATTTCTATCGGGGACAGAAAGTGTCTTCTCTAACCGGCAGGAACAGCGATGCCTTTGCGTGAGGCTGGCCTTTGCTCCCCCGAAGCCCTATCTCTTTCTCCATCTCATCAATCCAAGGCTCCGCATGTCTTCTTCCAGCAAGGCCAGTCCAGCCGACATCATGCCGCTTGCCAATGTCATGGCTCGGCTCCGCGATCCCGAAACCGGGTGCCCTTGGGACATCGAACAGAATTTCGCGAGCATCGCACCCTATACGATCGAGGAAGCCTATGAGGTTGCCGACGCCATAGAGCGCGACGATATGGCGGCCTTGCGCGACGAGCTGGGCGATCTGCTGCTGCAGGTCGCCTTTCACAGCCGCATGGCCGAACAAAGCGGCCATTTCGCGCTGCAGGATGTGATCGACGGCATCACGGAAAAGATGATCCGCCGCCACCCGCATGTCTTCGGTGACGGCACCGCCCGCGAAGACGGCCATTCCCAATGGGAAGCGATCAAAGCAGCCGAACGTGCAGACAAGGAGCCTGATCCCAGCGCGCTTGCCGGAGTGGCTGTCGCCTTGCCCGCTCTGCTCCGCGCCGAGAAGCTCCAGAAACGCGCTGCTCGCACGGGTTTCGACTGGCCCGATATCGGCGGAGTCATCGAGAAGATCGAGGAAGAACTGGGCGAAGTGCAGGCGGCAACCTCTCAGATGGATCGGGAGGAGGAAGTGGGCGACCTCCTGTTTGCCGCGGTCAACCTCGCCCGCCATTTGAAGGTCGACCCCGAGGTCGCCCTACGCGCCGCCAACGCCAAGTTCGACAAGCGTTTCCGCGTCATGGAAAAGCTTGCGGGAGATGATTTTCCTGGTCTTACCCTCGATCAGAAAGAAGCTCTATGGCAGCAGGCGAAGCGGTTGTTGAAGCAGCCCTGATCCCGCCGCCGCTCAATTTCCCCGGCGTTTGACGAACCGCGCCAGTGCCGAGTCCGACAGTCTGACGTCGACCAGCATATCATCGCCCTGGGACTGGCTGCCGATGACTTCGCCATGCTCGTGCAACCAGGCCATCGCCGCGCCATCCGCCAGCGATACACGCAACTGATGAACCTGCGCGCCTGACGTCAGCCGTGCGCTGATCGTCCGTTGAAGACCATCGACGCCCTCCCCGGTCAAGGCCGACAGGATCACGACGTCATCGCGCCTCGCCGCCGCCTCACGCGCCAGCGCCACCGCATCATCATCCAGCAAGTCCAGCTTATTCCAGGCCTCGATGATCGGCGGCGGCTCATTGCCCTCGCCCGCTTCGAGCGCGCCCTCCCCGGCCACGCCCAGTTCGCTCAGCACGTCGATAACGTCATCGCGCTGCGCATCGCTGTCGGGATGGGCTATGTCGCGCACATGGACGATCAGATCGGCCGACAGCACTTCTTCCAGCGTTGCGCGGAATGCGGCGATCAATTGCGTCGGCAGATCCGAAACGAAGCCCACCGTGTCCGACAGAATGGCCTTGTCCAGTCCCGGCAAGGCAATCTGCCGCATGGTCGGATCGAGCGTCGCGAACAGCAGATCCTCTGCCATGACGTCAGCGCCGGTCATCCGGTTGAACAGCGTGGACTTACCCGCATTGGTATAGCCGACCAGCGCGATCACCGGCCAGGGCGCCCGTTGCCGCCTGGCTCGATGCAGCCCGCGCGTCTTCGTTACCTGATCCAGCTCGCGGCGGATTTTTGCCATCCGGTCGCGGATCATCCGGCGGTCGGCCTCGATCTGCGTTTCACCGGGACCGCCCAGGAAACCAAAGCCGCCCCGCTGCCGCTCAAGGTGAGTCCAGCTACGCACCAGCCGCCCCGCCTGATAGTCGAGATGCGCCAGTTCGACCTGAAGCCGCCCTTCGTTGGTCGCCGCTCGCTCACCGAAAATTTCCAGGATCAGGCCGGTCCGGTCGATGACCTTGGTTTCGGTCGCCTTTTCCAGATTGCTCTGCTGCACGGGACTCAGCGCATTGTCGACAATGACCAGCTCAGCCTCTTCGGACCTCGCCAGCGTCGCGATCTGATCCACCTGCCCGCTGCCGAACAAGGTTGCAGGCTTGCGGTCGCGCACGCGAAAGGCCTGCGCCGCCCGCACGTCGATGCCAATGGCGAGGGCAAGCCCCCTCGCCTCCTCCAGCCGCGCATCGCTGTCGCGACGCTCCGGACCATGGACATCGGCGCGCACGACAATGGCACGCGCGCCACGCGACACTTCGTCAGCGGAATCTCGGTTGAAAACGGCCATGGAGGCTTAACGCTTCCGGCCCCGGCCGGCTTCATCGGAAACCGAGCGACGCCAAGAAAAAGCGTTCAATCCTCGCCCTCACCTTCGCCAGTGAGGTCGATCGCGTGCAATGGCTGCACCGTCGAGATCGCATGTTTGTAGACGAGCTGGACCATGCCGTCCCGCTCCAGCAACATGCAGAACAGGTCGAAGGCCGCGATTTCGCCCTGCAACATGACGCCGTTCACCAGGAACATGGTGACGGGGCTGCCGGACTTGCGCACCGCGCTCAGGAAGATTTCCTGGAGCAGCTTCGACTTGCCATTGCCGTCGCTGGCCTTGCGCAATTCGGTCAGATCCATGGGTTGCGCCGGCATGACGGTCGAAATCGCATGCTTGTACACCAGTTGCGACTGGCCATCCCGCCGCAGCAGCACGGAGAAATTGTCGAACCAGGTGATGATGCCCTGCAACTTCACGCCCTTGACCAGGAACATGGTCACCGGGGTCTTGCTCTTGCGCAGGCTGTTCAGGAAGATGTCTTGAAGGTTGTTCACTTTGTCGGCCATGGTCTTCACCATTCCTTTATTGGCGGGACGTTACCCGCTCTCGCACCCCTGGGCAGAGTGTCTTGCCTGCTCCCGCCTGTCGGAAGCAGGGCAAACCTACCGCAATTGCGAAGAGCCGTCCATGCCCTGATTGGGTGAAAGCGATCAACCGTCCTTGCCGTCCGTAATACCCAACAATTTCAATTTCCTGTGGAGCGCGGACCGCTCCATACCGATGAAGGTGGCGGTGCGGGAGATGTTGCCGGAAAAGCGCCGGATCTGGATGCGCAGATATTCGCGTTCGAAGCTCTCCCGCGCCTCACGCAGCGGCGCGCCCATGATCGCGGACTGCCCCATGCCCTCCGAATTGCCGTTGCTGGTGAGTTCGGCGGGCAGCATGTCCAGCTCGATCCGTCCGATCCGCTCGCCGGGCGCCAGGATCATCGTGCGTTCGATGACGTTGCGGAGCTGGCGAACATTGCCCGGCCATTCATTGGCCTGCAGCGCGGCCATGGCGTCGCTGGCGATTTCAGGCGGCGGAACCCGGCGCTCCGCAGCGAAGCGCGCCAGATAATGTTCGACCAGCGGCGGAATATCGTCGCGCCGTTCGGCCAGCGGCGGGATCACGAGCGGCACGACGTTCAGCCGATAGAACAGGTCCTCGCGGAAGCGGCGTTCCTCGATCTCGCTCGCCAGATTGAGGGCGGTCGAGGAAATGACGCGCACATCCACCTTCACCTGCCGCTGCCCGCTGACGCGGGTAAAGCTCTGATCGGTCAGCACGCGCAGGATCTTCGCCTGGGTGGTGAGCGGCATGTCGGCAATTTCATCGAGATAGAGCGTGCCGCCATGCGCCTGCTCCAGATAGCCGGGACGCACCAGTCCGCTCGGATCCTCGACGCCGAACAGTTCCTCTTCCACCCGATCCGGGTCCATGCGCGCAGCGGCGACGATGATGAAGGGGGCATCGGCCCGCCCACTCCAGCTATGGAGCATGCGCGCCGCGACTTCCTTGCCCACACCGGCGGGGCCCGAGATCAGCACGCGGCTGCCGGTGCCCGCTACCTTCTTGATGGTTGCCCGCACAGAATTGATCGCCGCCGAAGTGCCGGTCAGCTCATCATCCTGCCCGAAACGAGCGCGCAACACCTGGTTCTCGCGCCGCAGCCTTTCGGTTTCCGTCGCCCGCGATACCAGATGCAGCAGCCGGTCCGCCTCGAACGGCTTTTCGATGAAGTCCGCGGCCCCCTTGCGAATGGCGGCGACGGCGGTGTCGATATTGCCATGGCCGGAGATCATCAGCACCGGAATGCTCGCATCACGGCGCTTGATCTCGTCCAGCAATTCCAGACCATCGAGCTTCGAACCCTGAAGCCACACGTCCAGCAGCACCAGCGAAGGCCGCCGTGCATCCAGCGCTTCGATCGCACTGTCACTGTTGGCGGCGGTGCGGGTGGCGAAACCCTCATCCTCCAGCACACCCGCCACCAGATCGCGAATGTCCTCTTCGTCATCGACTATCAGAATATCAAGCGCCATTGGCTGTCACTTTTCCTTTGGGCAAGGCGATCACCTGCCCCTCTTCCAGTTTTTCAAGCGCCACGACCGGGAAACGCAGCGTCACGCGCGCCCCACCGCCTTCGGCATCTTCGAAGCGGATTTCACCCATATGTTCCTCGACAATCTTCTTGACGATGGCGAGGCCCAGGCCAGTGCCCTTGCTCCGGGTGGTCATATAGGGTTCCAAAATGCGCTCCCGCTCAGGGGGCAAGCCGATGCCATTATCCTGCACCGCGATCAGCAGATTCCCCTCGTCATGCTCCACCGTCATGCGCACATGGCCGCGCCACTGGCCGTCATCGGCGGCCGGCTTTGGCTCGATCGCCTCCACCGCATTCTTGACGATGTTGGTGAGCGCCTGTCCCAATTGCCGCCGATCGCAGACCAATTCCACATCGGCGTCGACGGAACGATATTCGAAACGGATATCCGGATGCGCGACTTCGTGCAGGAACAGCGCGTGCCGGGCGATATCGTCCACCCGCTCCCGCCGGAACACCGGCTTGGGCATGCGCGCGAAGGAGGAGAATTCATCCACGATCCGCCGCAAATCGCCCACTTGCCGGACGATGGTGCCGGTCAGGCGGGTGAAGGTGGCCTTGTCGCTCGTGACTTCCTCGGCATAGCGGCGCTGCAGCCGCTCGGCGGCGAGCTGGATCGGGGTCAGCGGATTCTTGATTTCATGCGCGATCCGCCGCGCCACGTCGGACCAGGCTGCCCGCCGCTGGTCCGAAAGTTGCTGGGTGATATCGTCGAACGTCAGGATGTGGCGGGAGGCGTCCTCCGACACCTTGACGGCCAGCGTGCGCACATCGCCATGCGCGCGGATCTGCACGATCCCGGCATCTTCCTCTGATGCTATCAACCCCGCCAGTTCCTGCGACACATCGGTCAGCGGACGCCCCACCGGATCATCGCCTTCCCGCACCAATATGTCCGCCGCCGAACTGTTGAGCAGCAGGATGATCCCGTCTCTATCCACCGAGAGCACGCCAGCCGATACGCCCGACAGAATCGCCTCGATAAAGGCGCGGCGTTCATCGAGCTGGCTGTTCGCCGCCACCAGAGCGCCCGTCTGCGCCTCCAGCCGCTGGGTCATCCGGTTGAAGGCGGACGCCAGCGTGCCGATCTCGTCCCGGCTCTGCGGGCTGGTCACACGCGCCGACAGATCGCCGGCCGTGATCCGCCGCGCCGCCATCACCAGTTCGTTGACCGGCCGCACCATCCAGTCAGCGACCTTCAGCGCGATATAGACCGCCACGCCCACCAGCAGCAGCGATCCCACGAACAGCATGATGTTGAAGCGCAACTGCAAGGCACGGGATTGCGCAGCAAAAATGTCGTAATCCGACAACACCTTTTGCGCCCGCTCGACATTGCTGAACGCCGTCGAACCGGAATCGCGCGTGGCGTAGAGATAGATTTTCGCATTCGGATAGAGCAGCGTCACCGCCTCGATCTGGTTGGGCTTGGCGGCGACCACGACATCCTCTCCCGCCTCCAACCGCTTCACCACATCGGGGGTGAGCATTTCGGAAACCGGGCGGCTTTCCGGATCGACCGTTGCCGCCGTGCGCGCCACGCCATCCTTGCCGATCTCGATAATTGCGGACCGGTTCAACTTCCGCGTCACGACCTGGTAGATATAGCCCTCTGCAAAGCGAGGGCTGGAAACCTTCGACTGGCTCAGATAATCGCGCAGATCGCTAGCCATAGTGACGGTTTCGTCGCGCACGTCGCGCAAATTCTGTTCATAATAGCCGCGTGCCAGATCGCTCGCATTTTGCAGCATGCCGCGCGCGCTGTCGGAAAACCAGAACTGGACGCCATATTGGAACAGCAGCGACGCGAAGATCACCACCAACAGCATCGGCACGCTGGCAACGATGGAGAAGATCGCCACCAGCCGGACGTGCAACTGTCCGTCGCTGCCGATGGCGGACTGCGCCGCGCGCCGTTTCGCCACGCGTCGTCCGAGCAGCACTAGCAAAGCGATAGCGGGCACCAGATTGGCGACCAGCAGCAACGCCACGATCGGCGGCGTCAGCAGCGTATAGGACTGCCCCTGCCCCGCCAGCAGGAAATAGGTGATGCCCGCCATCCCGAGAAACAGGATGAGCGTCACCGCCTCCACCACCACGGCCAGACGACGGCGCAGGAAGGGGGGGAAATGCCTTTTCCATGCCCGGCCCCGCACGGGGAGAGTCACTGCGCCTTCCATAGTGGCTTGGTTACAACATTAATGTGCCCGATCAAACACAGTAATTGGCAGATGCATGGCTTCCGGTCGAAAAGAGTGGGCGGTTCGTCCTGCCGCCGCTCAATCGCCTATCCGAAGCTGCAAGGGGTCGAGGCCATAGTCGGTCAGCTTCTTGCGCAGCGTGTTCCGATTGATGCCCAGCAGCCCCGCGGCGCGGATCTGATTCCCGTCCACGCTCGCCAACGTCTCCTGGAACAATATCGGCTCGACCACCGCCAGCAGATCATCATGCAAATTGCGGTTGGGCTGGGTGAGGCCGATGCCCAATTGCCGCTTCGCCCATTCCCGCACCGCCTGGCCCAACAGGTCGGCGGGGGCCGCATAATCGGCGGGCACCGCGTCCAGCGGCAGGCTGTTGCGCAGCATGTCGGCGGTTATCACATTTTCGCGGCTCAGCACCGCCAGCCGCTGCATTAAATTTTGCAGTTCGCGGACATTGCCGGGCCAATGATAGGCCATCAGCAACTGGGCCGCATCCTCGGACAGCGATTTGCGCGGCAGCCCGTCCTGCGCCGCCCGGTCGAGAAAATGGCGGGCAAGCAGGATCACGTCCTCCCGCCTCTCGCGCAGCGCCGGCAGGGCGATGGGTACCACGTTCAGCCGGTAGTACAGATCCTGCCGAAAGCGGTTTTCCTCGATCAGCCTGGGCAGTTCCTTGTTGGTGGCCGCGATGATGCGGACATTGACCTTGACCGATTTCGAGCCGCCGACGGTCGTAACCTCGCCCGATTGCAGAACCCGGAGCAGCCGTGTCTGCGCCTCCATCGGCATATCGCCTATCTCGTCCAGGAACAAAGTGCCGCCCTGCGCCTGCTCGAACTTGCCGGCGGTCCGGGCATGGGCGCCGGTAAAGGCGCCCTTTTCGTAACCGAACAGCTCCGCCTCGATCAGCTCGCGCGGGATGGCGGCCATGTTGATCGGCACGAAGGGCTTGGTTCGCCGCTGACCCAGGCTGTGGATCGCCTCAGCCACCAGTTCCTTGCCGGTTCCGGATTCGCCCAGCACCAATATGCTGAGATCGTTGGACAACACGCGCGCGATCGTCCGATAGACTTCCTGCATTGCCGGAGAGCGTCCAACCAGCGGTAGGCCGTCATGCGGCAGGCCAGCGTCGGAAGCCTCCTCATCGCCGCCCTTCTCCGAGCCGAGCGCATCGGACACGGCCCGCGTCAGTTCATTGAGGTCGAAGGGCTTGGGCAGATATTCGAAGGCGCCCTTTTCCGTCGCGCGTATCGCCGTATTCAGCGTGTTCTGCGCCGACAGGATGATGATGTTGAGAGCCGGCCGGCGCTCCAATATCTCGGATATGCCGTCCAGACCGTCGCCATCCGGCAGCATGACGTCAGTGATCAGCACGTCCGGCGAGAAGCTGTCCAACAGCGCGCTGCGCTCCCGGATCGATGCCGCCGTCTTGACCCTGTACCCCTGCCGCCGCAGCGCTTCCCCAACAACCACGCAGATTGCCGGATCGTCATCCACCACCAAAATCGCGCCTGTCGCCGCCATCATCCCATTCCCATCGGCAGCAGGATGCGGAAGGTCGATTCCCCTGCCTCATGATCCCGCGAATATTGCACGAAGCCGCTCATGTCGCGCACCAGCTTATCCACCAGCGCAAGCCCCAACCCCGTTCCGTCCCGCCTTCCGGTGATGAAGGGATTGAACAGATGGTCCAATATATGTTCCGGCACGCCCGGCCCGTTGTCGACGACCAATATCTCGATCGGCAGGACCGCGCTCCCCTTCCCCTTGCCGACGACGACGGACACGCCATGACGGAACGCCGTCTCAACACGGATACGCGGCTTTTCCTTATGCTCCAGCGCTTCGGCGGCATTTTTGAGCAGGTTGATCATCACCTGCACCAGCGCATCGTCGTTGATATTAGCAAATGGCAGGGATGGATCATAACTTTTTGTAATACGGATATTTCTTGCAAAACCTGCGGCGGCAATATTCGCCGCCCGATCGATCAGCGGATAGATGTTCCCGCTCCGGCACTCTAGCGTCCGATCGGTGGTGAAATCCTGCATGCGGTCGATCAGCGCTGCGATCCGGTCCACTTCATTGCAGATGAGTTGCGTCAGCGCAGCATCGCGTCCTTCATTGCCCGACTCCAGCAATTGCGCCGCGCCCCTTATGCCCGACAGCGGGTTCTTGATCTCATGCGCCAGGATCGCGGCTGCGCCCATGGCTGAGCGGGCGCCTCCCGCCGTGCCCCGATGGCCGATCTTGCGCGCTTGGCTCTGCGTGTGAATCGACACCACGCGCCAGCCCTCATGATCGACGATGGGCGCGATCATCAGATCGACCTCCATCTCCGCCGTTCGCCCGGCATGGACGCGGATATCATAGGCCGCGATCGGCTTGTTGCTGTGCCAGATGTCGAAGCGCGCGCCCATTTCGGCCATGCGGATGGTCCGCGATATGTCGCTGCCGACGATGGCCGACCGCGCCATGTTGAGCAGCGTCTCCGCCCGAACATTGGCGTCGGCTATGCTGTTGTCCGGCCGCACCACCAGCGTCGCCACGGGGAGCGCCGTCATCAGTTCGGAAAGCGAAGGCCCATCCTGTTGCAGTCGAAGCGATGGGATGGTTGTCACCTTAGGCCGCCTTGCGCGTCTCGACCGACCCATCGTCCGTGATCAGCGGTTCGTAGAAACGCGCCAGCATGTCCAACACGACATCGCCGTCCGGCTCCTGATTCACCGCATTGCGGAACTCGGCCGAGCCGGGCAGTCCCTTGGTATACCAGCCGATATGCTTGCGAGCCATGTTGACACCGGTATGATTGTCATAATGCGCAAGCATGGCGCGATAATGCTCTGTAATAACGCGATATTGCTCTTCCAGCGAAGGATCGGCCAGTCGCTCCCCCGTGCGGAACCAGTGCATCACCTGCCCGATCAGCCAGGGCCGCCCATAGGCGCCGCGCCCGATCATCACGCCGTCCGCACCGCTTTGCTCCAGCGCCGTTTCCGCGTCGTCGATGGAGCAGATGTCGCCATTGACGATCACCGGCAATGACACCGCTTCCTTGACGCTCCGCACAAAGGCCCAATCCGCCGACCCCTTGTACATCTGACAGCGGGTCCGGCCATGAACGGTAATCAGCTTCGCGCCCAGATCCTGCGCGATGCGCGCCAGTTCGGGCGCGTTGAGGCTGGCATGGTCCCAGCCCATGCGCATCTTGACCGTGACGGGCACGTCGACGGCCTTGACTGTCGCCTCGATCAAAGACGCCGCCAGCGGCAGGTCGCGCATCAACGCGCTGCCCGCATCGCCGTTCACGACCTTCTTCACCGGACAGCCCATATTGATGTCGATGATCGCGGCGCCGCGATCGGCATTGAGCTTCGCCGCCTCCGCCATTTCCGTGGGCGAGCAACCGGCCAACTGCATCGAAACCGGCTCCTCCAGCGGATGCCAGGCGGCCTTTTGCAGCGACTGGCGCGTCTCGCGAATCATCGCCGCCGTCGCGATCATCTCCGTCACGTTCAGGCCCGAACCATAGCGCCGCACCAGCGTGCGGAACGGCATGTCCGTCACGCCCGTCATCGGCGCCAGCACGACCGGCATGTCAATCGTCACCGGACCAATGGAAATCGGGGAAAGCGTCTGCATTATATAATCACTGCCTAAAAAACAGGCAGCCCTTAGCCGAAATCGTCCCCAACGGCAAGCAAGGCAGCTCTGGCGATCCGCCGCGCGCTGCGATACAGGCCGCGCCATGACAAAAAAAACCGTCGCATTGCTGGTCGCAGCAGGACAGGGCAGCCGTGCGGGCGGCGACATTCCCAAGCAATTCCGGCTGATCGGCGGCAAGCCTGTCCTGACTCATGCCTTCGACGCCCTGGCAAGGCATCCTGCTGTCGACTCCATCATCCTGGTCGTCGGCGCGGGTCAGGAAGCCGATGCGCGGGCTGCACTCGGGGAGCGTCCGGTCGCAGCGATCATCCAGGGCGCCGACAGCCGTCGCGGATCGGTTCGTGCGGGACTGGAACATATTGCGTCCTCCGGCGGCGCGGCCCGCCTTCTTATCCATGACGCCGCCCGCCCTTTCCTCCCCCGCGCGGTGATCGACCGGCTCCTCGCCGCCCTGGCAGAGGCGCCCGGCGCGATCCCCACCCTGCCTGTCACCGACACGCTCGTCAGAAATGAAGCGGGTCGCGCCGGGGAAATCGTGGACCGCAACGGCCTGGCTCGCGTCCAGACCCCGCAAGCTTTCCATTTCGACGCGATATTGGCCGCCCATCGGACCTGGGACAGCGAGCGGGAAGCAACCGACGATGCTCAAATGGTGCGGGATGCAGGTCATGACGTCATTCTGGTGGCTGGCGATGAAAGGCTCGAAAAATTGACCTATGCCGATGATTTCCCCCGCGCCGAAGCCCGTTTGGCCGCCGCGCGCAGTATCCGCACCGGCATGGGCTATGATGTCCACCGGCTTGCCTCCGATCAGGAGCTTTGGCTCTGCGGCATCCGCATTCCCCATGATCGCGGCCTAGCAGGCCATAGCGATGCCGATGTGGCGATCCACGCGCTGGTCGACGCCCTGCTCGGCGCGCTGGCGGAGGGTGATATCGGCAGCCATTTTCCGCCCTCCGATCCGCAGTGGCGCGGCTTCGCCTCCTCCCGCTTCCTGGAATATGCGGCGGAGCGCGTCGCAAAACGGGACGGCATCATCGAACATGTCGACCTGACGCTGATCTGCGAAGCGCCCAAAATCGGTCCGCATCGGGAAGCAATGCGAGCTCGCATCGCGGAAATCCTGGGCTTGCCCCTCGACCGGGTCAGCGTGAAAGCAACGACCACGGAGCGACTGGGCTTTACCGGCCGTCGCGAAGGCATCGCCGCACAGGCTGTTGCCACCCTCTCCCTCCCCGCGCTATTCTGATCGCCATGCCCGATAGCATCCTTCCCGCTTCGCTGGTCGAATTGGCCGAGCGCGTCATCATCGCCAACCGCCGCGCCGGCCGCACCATCGCGGTGGCGGAAAGCTGCACCGGCGGTCTGGTCTCCGCCGCACTGACTGAAATTGCCGGCTCATCGGAAGTGTTTGAGGCCGGATTTATCACTTATTCCAATGATATGAAAAGCGAACTTCTCAAAGTTTCGCAGGATGTCATCGAAACCTTCGGCGCTGTTTCCATCGCCACCGCCTGGGCCATGGCGCAGGGCGCGCTCAACAAGAGCCACGCCAATGTCGCCGTCGCCATCACCGGCATCGCCGGTCCCGGCGGCGGATCGGAGCAAAAGCCCGTGGGGACGGTCGTCTTCGCCCGTGCGGAACGTGGCGCCAGCCCCGACAAGATCGTGGCCGACATGCATCATTTCGGGGATACGGGCCGTGGTGGCGTCCGCCTTCAGGCGGCGCTCTGCGCGCTCGAACTGCTGCTGCCCGACTCGCCCGCGCCGTAAAGTTCCGCCGCGCGGGTTTCGAAAGCGCCGATCATCTTGCGCAGCGCCTTGTCGAACACCTGACCTGCAATCATCTCGAACAGCTTGCTCTTGAATTCGAACTCCACCTCGAAGTCCACCAGCACCCCGCCCTTGCCGTCGTCGCGGAAGCTCCATTCATTGTGCAGATGCTTCAACGGCCCGTCGAGATAATCGACCCGCACATGGTCGGGCCGATGCTTGTGGACGCGGGAGGTGAAGCTCTCCTTGATCCCCTTGAAGCCCACGATCATGTCCGCGACCATGTCCGATTCATTGTCGGAGCGAACGCGGATCGCGCTGACCCAGGGCAGGAATTCAGGATAGGCCTCCACATTCGCCACCAGGTCGAACATTTGTTCGGGCGAATAGGGAAGCGGCCTTGTTTCGTTATGCTTGGGCATCGGCTTATTTGGCAGCCTTCGCCAGTTGCGCCTCACGGGCGGCGCGCATTTCGGCAAAATCCTTGCCCGCGTGATAGCTGGACCGAGTGAGCGGGCTCGACGCCACTTGAAGGAAGCCCTTGGCCCGGGCAATCGCGGCATAGGCATTGAACGCCGCCGGAGTAACGAACTCCATGACCTTAGCATGTTTCGGCGTGGGCTGGAGATATTGCCCCATGGTCAGGAAATCGATGTCCGCGGAGCGCATGTCATCCATCACCTGATGGACCTCCAGCCGCTCCTCGCCCAGGCCCAGCATGATGCCGGACTTGGTGAAGATCGACGGATCAAGCTTCTTCACCGTCTCCAGCAGCCGCAGCGACGCATAATAGCGCGCACCCGGACGGATGGTCGGGTAGAGCCGCGGCACCGTCTCCAGATTATGATTATAGACGTCCGGCCGCGCCGCTACGATCATTTCGACCGCCCGCTCATGCTTGTTGCGGAAGTCGGGCGTCAAAATCTCGATGGTCGTGTCCGGAGTCGTGCGGCGCAGCGCCTCGATCACCTTCACGAACTGCGTCGCACCGCCATCGGGCAGGTCGTCGCGGTCGACCGAGGTGATGACGATATGCTCCAGACCCATTTCAGCGCAGGCATCGGCCAGATTCTGCGGCTCATTGGGATCGACCTTGCGCGGCATGCCGGTCTTGACGTTGCAAAAGGCGCAGGCCCGCGTGCAGACATCGCCCAAAATCATCACGGTCGCGTGCTTCTTGGTCCAACATTCCCCGATATTCGGGCAAGCCGCTTCCTCGCACACCGTCGCCAGCCCCTTTTCCCGCATCAGCTTGCGAGTCTCATGATAGCCGGGGCTGGTCGGCGCCTTCACGCGAATCCAGTCGGGCTTGCGGACGCGTTCAGGACGATTGGTGGGCTGGCCGGGCGCGGGGATCGGGGCAATATCGTTCATGCGCCCCAGATAGCGATGGAAGCGCACTCTTGCCAGCCCCATCATTGTTCGGCACAGACCGGCGCATGACTGATTTCGCTGACATGCTCGCCGGCTATCGCCGCTTCCGAAACACCGGCTGGACGGAGCAGCGCGAGCGATGGGATGAACTGAGCGAAGGGCAAAGCCCTCGCGTCATGGTCATCGCCTGCTCCGACAGCCGAGTCGATCCGGCGCAGATCTTCGACACCAGCCCCGGCGAGATCTTCGTGGTCCGCAATGTAGCCGCGCTGGTGCCGCCCTTCGAAACCAATCCCGGCCGTCATGGCGTGTCCGCCGCGCTGGAATTCGCGGTCCAGGTGCTGAAGGTTGGCGAGATCGTCGTCATGGGTCATGGCAAATGCGGGGGTTGCAAGGCGGCCCTCAGCCACGCCCTGAAAGATGCGCCTCCGGGCGAAGGCGGCTTCATCCACAGCTGGATCGAACTGCTCGACGACGCGCGAGAGAAGGTCGTGGAACGCTTTGGCGACGATCGCAGCCGCGATGCCGAACGCGCCATGGAGCAGGAAGGGGTCAAGGTCAGCCTGGCCAATCTGCGCACCTTCCCCTGCGTCCGAACCAAGGAACGCGACGGCGAGATCAAGCTGGTCGGCGCCTTCTTCGCCATTGCCGACGGTCAGCTCCATCTGCTGGACGAGGCGAGCGGCGAATTCCACCCCGCGCCGCAGGAGGCCTGATGACCGCACCGATCCCCAGCGGCAATATTGCCCTGCTGATCGACGCCGACAATGTTTCCGCCGACCATTTCGATCCGGTGCTGACGGTTCTGGCGGAGCTGGGAACCGTCAACATCCGGCGCGCCTATGGCAATTGGAGCAAGCCCGCGCTCAAGGGCTGGGCGCGGCAGGCCGTGACCCAGGCGATCGAAACGCAGCAGCAGTTCGACCTCACCAGGGGCAAGAACGCCACCGACATGAAGATGACGATCGACGCCATGGACCTGATGGCGTCGGGGCGCGTCACCGGCTTTGGCCTGATGTCGAGCGACAGCGATTTCACGCCCCTCGTCACCCGCATCCGGCAGGAGGGGCTGCCCGTCTATGGCTTTGGAACGGACAAGACGCCGCAAGCCTTCCGTAGCGCTTGCACCCGCTTCATCGACGTCGGCGCGCTCACCAGCACGCGGGAATCCCCCGTCGAGCAGGAAGCTCCAAACGACAACCCTGATGCCGCTGACGGCACGGAGGTGGAACCCGATCTCGTCAACTTGCTGATCGACGCTTATAACGCCGTGAAACGCGACGATCAGGGCTTTGCCCGGCTCAGCGAAGTGGGCCAGCTTGCAGGCAACCGTTCCAGCTTCGACACGCGAAATTACGGATTCAAGCGGCTGTCCGACCTTGTCCGCTCGATCAAGAATTTCAAGGTGGAAAGCCGTGACGGCCAGACCTGGATCAAGCGGGTGCATTGATGGCTGTCATCGCCCGCCATCTGATCATCCTCGGTCGGGTACAGGGCGTGTTCTACCGCAACTGGACCATGGAAACGGCGAGCGGTCTTGGTCTTGCCGGTTGGGTCCGCAACCGCATGGACGGCAGCGTGGAAGCGTTGGTGGAAGGGCCGGTACAGGCGGTCGAGCAATTCATCCGCCTCGCCCATGAAGGGCCGCCCGCCGCCCATGTGGCCCGCATCGATGCGCAGGATGTCGATGTCGAGGGAGTCACATCCTTTCAGAAACGACCGACCTGTTGACTTTCTCCACCATGGCGGCGAGCGACAGGAATGGGTGAGAAGCGGACAGGCCTCACCCGGCCGACGGCACGACAACCGGCGTGAACGCCGTCTTCCGGCTCTGCTGATCGACCCAGACCGACCAGAATCCCGCGACATTCGCCCAATTGCCTGCCGTCACCTGCCCGAGAGCAACCTTCGCGCCCACCAGATCGCCCGAACGCGCCAGCGCCACACCAAGCCGCGCATTGGCCTTGCCCGCATCGACCCCGCCCTTGCTCAAGGCGAGGCGATATTGCTCCACTGCCTGGGGAAACTGGCCGAGCGAGAAATAGGTGTCGCCAACCCCCATCGCCGCCGACCCATCCTTGGCCGCCGCCGCCTTCTTCGCAGCAGCGGGCAGGCCCGCAATCTCCTTGGCCGCCTTGGGTGTCGCGCTCTTCAACAACTGCGCTGTCACCGCCTGCGTCGGCGTCAGCTTGCCTACAGAGCGCCCGGCTTCGATAATCGCCTTGGTTTCCGCGCTATACCCCGTCTTGTCGGCCAATTGCGCATAGGCTTGGTAGTCGCGCTCGCTCGCCATCGCTCCATTGGCCGCTTGCAGGCGATAGAGGTCGAGCTGCACTTGCGCGTCCATGCCCGGCGCCGTCAGATAATTGGCCAGCGCCGACCGCCATTCGCCCGCCGAATCATAATGGCTCAGCCGCTCGCGATAAAGCGCGCCCACTTCGGTCCAGTCGCCCGCCTGATAGGCCATGGAGATCGCCCGGTCATACCAGGCCGCCGGGATTGCCTGTCCCGCCGCCCGCTGCCGCGCCAGCGCCTCCTGCACGAAGGCGCGCGCATCCTTCGCTTTGTTGCGCCGCACGGCGATATCCGCCCGCAACATGGTCGCGTCGATCGGATCGTAACCCAGCGTCTTGGCGTAATCGAGCTGCGCCGTCGCATCGTCATAATTGCCGACGATGAAAGACAGATAGCCAGCGATATAGCGCAGGCGCGGCATGTCCGTCTTCGGCACCGAGGATGTCTTGAACATGTCGTTCAGCGCCACCCGCTGCGCCTGCCGGTCGACCTTCAGCACCGCCAGCTCGAATCGCAGCCCGGCGGCCACATAGGCCTCGAAATCGCTGACCGGCATCAGGCTGGAAATCTGCGCCTGCGCGGTAGAGGCATCGCCCGCCTTGATCGCGCTGTCCGCCGCCTGGGTCGTTGCGCGGAAACCGTCCGACATCACGATCACCGGACCGGCCGCAACCGGCTTCTTCGCAACGGCTGGCACTGCGACCAGCAAAGCCGCCCCCGCCAGCAGCCCACAGGTCAGAATCGAATGTCGCATCATGGCCATGTCAGCCGCCCCTTTGTCGCCTGGCCTGGCCAGATCACATCATGTCCGAAGATGGAAAAGGCGCGCCACCCGCAATGGGCAACGCGCCTCGATCAGGAAAATCAGGCCTTAGTGGCCAGATAGGCCAGCCACAGGTCGGCAATCTGCTTGCGCGAACCACCCTGCACCGACTGGAAAGCAGCCTTGGCCGACACATTGTCACCGCTCAGCGCCTTGGCGATGCCCATGCGGGTGCTGATCTCATCCGCGTCGACGCCGCCCTTCTGCTTGGCGAGTTCGAACATCGCCGCTGCCTTGGCATAGTCGCCATAGCCCAGATAAGCGTCAGCGGTCGCCGCCGCAATCTTGCCGTTGGCCGCCTTCTTCGCGTCCGCTTCGGCCGAACCCAGCGAGCTCTTGTCGCCGGCAATCTTCGCCACGGCGGGCTGATACAGGTCGCCGCCCTGGCTGGCGTTCAGCACACCCTTGCTGCGGCCCGCATCGATAGCCGACTTCACTTCACCGTAAATGCCGGTCTTCGACGCCATTTCGGCATATTCCAGATAATCCTGCGCCAGGACCAGACCGCCCGAAGTCGCCATCAGGCGCAGCACGTCCAGATTCTCGCGGTTGGAGATGTTCGGATTGGCCTGCTGGAACAGGCGAACCAGCGTGCGGAGGTTTTCGCCGTTGGGATTGGCCTGATAGGCCTGTTTCGCCCATTCGGTGACTTCCGGCAGCTTGGCGGTCGCGGCGCGGCTGACGCCGATCTGATACCATTGCGCCGGCACCTGGCCGCCCGCGGCCTTGGTCGCGTCGGCGGCCGCCTTGAGCGCCGCCAGACCCTGCTGATTAAGGCTACGCTGCGGTTCGACGGACGGATTGGCCGTGCCCGCCTTGCCGAAATAGGCCTGGGCCAGCGTCACATTCACCGCTTCGGCCTTGTAGCCGGCGGCGGCGGCGGCCTTGGCGCGCGTGATCGCCAGATCGTAATTCTTCGCCTGCAGCGCCTGGTCGGCGGCCACCGCGTTGAATTGGCCAGCCTGTTCCGGCGGGGTCAGCCCGCTGTCCAGCATCTGGGTCAGCGCCTCGCTCTGCATCGCCGCATCCTTGCTGGCGATGGAGGTGTTCAGCTTGATGGCGCCGATCTGATATTTGTCGTCATTCGACTTCGCCTTGCTGTCGGCATCGGCCAGCGCCGCCTTGGCGCCTGCAAAGTCGTTCTTCTGCGCCGCGGCCTGGGCGGCCTGCAACGCCTTGACCACGTCAGGCGAGACATTGAGCTTGGGCGCGCCACCCTTTTTCTCTTCCTTCTTGGCCGCAAATGCGGGAGCCGAAACGGCGCCGCCAGCCAGCGCAAGAGTCAGCGCGAGCGCCACGGGGGTAACAAAACGCATGTTCATCTTCTCCTCTGCGCCCGAGTGACAGGCGGCCTTCCTATGACGCCGATTAGGGGTCGGCGCGTGAATAACGTTTGAACGACCTATATGCACCAGTTAACCGCCTGTCAGCCCCCAGGAAACATTCTGGCGCGCCGTTCATGCGGCTCATGGTTTCATACAGCTTGTTCCTCGCGCGCGTGTGCGCGAGGCGTGACATTATTGTTTCGCTCCGCTAGTGCAGCGACACGAACCATATCAATCCAAAAAGAGAATCGCATTGACCGACGAGACTGCCCTCGCCGACCCTTCGGACATCAGCCCCATCTCCATCGTGGAGGAGATGAAGGCGAGCTATCTCGACTATGCCATGTCGGTCATCGTCGCCCGCGCCCTGCCGGACGTGCGCGACGGTTTGAAGCCGGTGCACCGCCGCATTCTCTTTTCGGCCAACGAGTCCGGCTTTCACCATAACAAGCCCTATCGCAAGTCGGCGCGCATCGTCGGTGACGTGATCGGTAAATATCACCCCCACGGCGACAGTTCGATCTATGACGCCCTGGCGCGCATGACGCAGGATTGGGCAATGCGCGTGCCGCTGATCGATGGCCAGGGCAATTTCGGTTCGATGGACCCCGATCCGCCGGCCGCCATGCGTTACACCGAAGCGCGCCTGGCCAAGGTGACGACCGCCCTGCTCGAAGATCTCGACAAGGACACGGTCGACTTCCAGCCCAACTATGACGCTTCGGAAAGCGAACCGCAGGTTCTGCCGGCACGCTTCCCGAACCTTCTGGTCAACGGCGCGGGTGGCATCGCGGTTGGCATGGCGACCAACATCCCGCCGCATAATCTGGGCGAAGTGATCCGCGCTTGCCTCGCCTATATCGACAATAGCGGCATCACCATCGACGAACTCATCCAGATCGTCCCCGGCCCCGATTTCCCGACCGCCCCGCTGATCCTTGGCCAGTCGGGCGCCCGCAGCGCCTATCATACCGGGCGCGGTTCGATCATGATGCGCTCGCGCTACAAGATCGAGGAAGGGCGCGGCGACCGCCAGTCGATCGTGCTGACCGCCATCCCCTATCAAGTCGGCAAGAACGGCCTCGTTGAAAAGATCGCTGAAGCCGCCAAGGACAAGCGGATCGAGGGCATCAGCGACATTCGCGACGAATCGAACCGCGAAGGCGTCCGCATCGTCATGGACCTGAAGCGCGATGCCACGCCGGAAGTCGTGCTCAACCAGCTCTGGCGCAACACGCCCGCCCAGTCGAGCTTCCCGGCCAATATGCTCGCCATTCGCGGCGGCCGCCCGGAACTGCTCAATATCCGCGACATCATCGAGGCGTTCGTCCGCTTCCGCGAAGAGGTCATCACCCGCCGGACGAAATATGAACTCAACAAGGCCCGCGACCGCGCGCATATCTTGCTGGGCCTCGTCATCGCGGTCACCAATCTCGATGAAGTCGTCCGCATCATCCGTGGATCGGCAAGTCCCGCCGAAGCGAGGGAAACCCTGCTCGCCCGCGACTGGCCGGTGGCGGAGATCGCCCCCTATCTGAAGCTGGTCGAAGCCATCGAGGCCGAAGTCAGCGGCGACACCTACCGCCTGTCGGATACGCAGGTCCGCGCCATTCTCGACCTGCGCCTGCATCGCCTGACCGCGCTGGGCCGCGACGAGATCGGCAATGAACTGGCCGAACTCGCCGCTGCCATCGCGGAATATCTCGCCATCCTCGGTGACCGGGTGAAACTCTATGCGGTCATGCGCGAGGAGTTCGAGGCGATCGAGCGCGACTTCGCGACCCCGCGCCTTTCGGAAATCACCGCCGCCGCCGATGGCATCGACGATGAAGACCTGATCGAGCGCGAGGAGATGGTCGTCACCGTCACCGTGCAGGGCTATATCAAGCGCACGCCCTTGGAGAGCTTCCGCGCCCAGGCGCGCGGCGGCAAGGGCCGCTCCGGCATGACGACCAAGGATGAGGACGCGATCACCGAACTGTTCGTGACCTCCACGCATACGCCGGTCCTTTTCTTCTCCACCGCTGGCAAGGTCTATCGCCTCAAGGTCTGGCGCCTGCCGGAAGGCGGCCCGGCGACGCGTGGCCGCCCGATGGTGAACCTGCTGCCGCTCGGCCCCGGCGAGACGATCCAGACCGTCCTGCCGCTGCCCGAAGATGAGGAAAGCTGGAAGGATCTGCACGTCATGTTCGCCACCGCGAACGGCACGGTCCGCCGCAACAGCATGGACGCCTTCGCCAACATTCCGTCGAACGGCAAGATTGCCATGCGCTTCGATGATGACAGCACCGACCGGCTGATCGGCGTGGCGCTCCTCTCCGAAGAGGATGACGTCCTGCTCGCCACCCGTCAGGGCAAGGCAATCCGCTTCCAGGCGACCGACGTGCGCGAGTTCCAGAGCCGCACCTCGACCGGCGTGCGCGGCATGACGCTCAAGAAGGACGATGAGGTAATCTCGCTTTCCATCCTCACCCGCTCCGGCGCCAATCAGGAGGAGCGCGACGATTATCTCCGCTTCGCCCCATGGAAGGCGGAGAAGGAAGGCTCGCCGCAGATGAGCGCTGAGCGCTTTGCCGAATTGCAGGCGAAGGAGCAGTTCATCCTCACCGTCTGCGCCAATGGCTATGGCAAGCTGTCCTCGGCTTACGACTATCGCCGCACCGGACGCGGCGGTCAGGGGATCACGAACATCGACAATATCGGCCGCAACGGTCCGGTCGTCGCGAGCTTCCCGGCGCGGCATGGCGACCATCTGATGCTCGTCACCGATCAGGCCAAGCTGATCCGCATGGGCCTTGAAAGCCTGCGCGTCATCGGCCGCAGCTCGGCGGGCGTGCGCCTCTTCAACGTATCCGACGACGAACATGTCGTCAGCGCCGCGAAGATCGAGGAAAGCGACGAAGCCGAAGAGGCGGTGGAAACCGGTTCGGAGACGGGCGAGGCGTGACCGACCTCTTCGCCTACAAGATTCTGACCAAAGATCAGTATGACCAGCTAAAGACCGACGGCGTGTTCAAGGGCGCGCCCGTCGATCTTGCGGATGGCTATATCCACATGTCCACCCGCGAACAGGCCGCCGAAACCGCCGCCAGGCATTTCGCGGGCCAGGACCATCTGGTGATGGTGATGGTCGATCTCGCTCCTTTCGGTGACGCGATCAAATGGGAAAAGTCACGCGGCGGCGCACTCTTTCCGCACATTTATGGCGATCTCCCGCTGAGCGCGGTCGCAGGCAAGGTGGTGCTGCGGTTGGACGAGCAGGGCAAGCACCTCTTTCCGGCGGGGTTCTAACAGTCTTGGCTCATTTCGAATTTCACTAACGGGGGCACGTGTGATCCGAAAGACGATTGCAGTAGCTTTGGCTTGGAACTGTGCCGTGTTTCACATTCAAGCAGTAGCTCAACCCGCCTCGCCAGAAGCCGCGCCAATCGGCAATCCGAGCGATTGGATCGCCGAACCAGATTATCCTTTGCTTGCGAGCCTTAATGGGAAGACTGGCATTACCGCCTTCAAACTTACTGTCGATCCCAAGGGCATACCAACTAGCTGTGACATCGCCGCATCAAGCGGCGATGATGAGTTGGACAAAAAAGCTTGTGCGCTCCTACTTCAAAGGGCACGTTTTCAGCCTCCGATAGGTAAAAATGGGAAACCGATAGCATCGACCTTCGCCAGCAGGGTGCGGTGGACGCTACCCGGTAACCCAACGAATCCAACCGACAATACTCGGTCAATGACTTGGGAGGCTGAACTCAATCCGCAGGGTGTGGTAGACCGATGCCAGCTCATTCAAAAGGATGATTTTGTGTTTCGGGATGCCCCTAACCCCTGCTCGAACATGCTTGGAAAGACTATTACAAGACCGGGTGTGCCGCTCCCGCGCTTAAGGGCGCGGTTCACGCACACAGTCGTCTTTGACGTCGTTGACGAAAAACCATAATCATTAGCGGCATGAGGTAGTAAGTGCGAAGCGCTACCCTACTCTCTCCATCCGCACGACCTTCCCACCCTTCACCCAATAATCAAACCCGCCCCACCTGATCCGGCTCGAACAAGCCGCCGCCAACTGCATCACCCAATGCGCCCAGCACACCGCAAAGGGCGCCAGCACATCCCACCAAAGCGACCGCCGCGCCGCCTGCGCCTGCCCCAGCTCCACCACGCCCGCGATGATACGCCGCCGCACCAGCGCCCTCCCCATAGCCGCCACATAGCCCACGGCCACAGCACTCCAGCCACCCCAACCCAGCGCCCAGACCCAGCCCAAAGCCTGCCCCCCCACCACAGCGCAAGCAATCAGCCACATCCCCGCACTGTTGGTCACAATATGCCGATACTGCCGCACCCCGAAGCCAAGCGCCCCGCGCCCCTCCAGCGGACTCGCCACCAGCAAGTCCCGCACCGGCCGCAACCGCAGCTTTGCGCGCCAGCCCGCCAACCCGATCGCCATATCGTCGGACAAGCGCCCCGCCAGAGCGGCATCCAGATCCAGCCGCTCCGCCACCTCCCGCGTCAGTGCCATGGCGCCACCCCAGGGCATGGTCGCGCTCGCGGCACGCGGCAGGGTCGCCAACTGCATCTCCACTGCCCCCACCAGCGCGGCTAAAACGCCCACCTCCGGCAACAACAGCCGATAGCCGGTCACGATATCCGCCTTCCCCCGCACCAAGGGAAAGAGCAACCGCCCCACCAACCGCGCCGGAGGCAAAATATCCGCGTCCACGAAAACCAGATAGCGGTCCCCCTCGCGCAAGGCCCGCAAAGCCGCCCGCAGCTTGTGCACCTTCTGCCCCTCATCCACAGCGACACCCGCGCGAACGATCTGCACCCAATCCCCTTCGCGCGCCGCCAACGCCTTCGCCGCCGCGCAACCGCCCGAAGTCGCAATCACCAGCCGGAATCGCGCCGTCTGGGCCTTCAACCGCGCAATCAGTTCCGCCCCACCGTCCCAATCATCCCGAACCGACAGCAGCACGACGACGCCCTCGGGCGCTTCCTCCTGCCGATCCACCGGCAAATGCCGCCAATAATTGAGCACCCCGGCCAGGCTCAGCCCCTGCAACAATAGCCACAGCGCAAAAGCGAAACTCATCGCAAATCCAAACCCTTTACCGCCCCGACCGCTGCTGTATGACGGCAGGCGCGATGCTCTCCAACCCCTTTCTCTTCACCGTCCTCCGCCTCCTCCCTGCGTCCCTCGCCTCCTGGTTGGGCGGCTGGCTGTCGGCCCATGTCGCCCGCAAGTCGATGAAATTGCGCGACCAGCGCGCCCGCGCCAATTTGGCGATACTCCGCCCCGGCCTCGACAAAACCGCAAGCGAAGTCCTGCTCACCCGCCGCTGGTTTAACCTTGGCCGCACGATGGCCGAACTCACCAACATCGACCGGCTGATCGAGAATAACCACATCGCGGTGGAAGACGCCGAAGGCTATCAATCGGTCCTCGACGGCCCCGGCCCGCTGATCGCGCTGGCGGTCCATCTGGGCAATTGGGATCTGCTCGCCGCCCATATCAAGGCGTCGACCGACCGTCCCGGCCTCGGCGTCTACGACCCGCCGGAAAATCCCGAACAGGCCGCGCAACTCAAGCGCGCCCGCTCCAGCTATATGGGCGAGGCGATCACCGGAGAAGGCGCCGCCCGCGCTATCCTGAAACATCTCACGACCAAGGATCGCGCCACCCTCTACATATTGCTGGATGAACGCCGCGACCGCCAGGTCTGGTTTCCCCGCTTCGGCCGCGACCTGCCGCCATCGGGCAACCTGTCCGTGGCCCTGCGCCTCGCGCGCAAAGTCGGCGCGAAATTCCTGCCCTTCTACATGATCCGCACCCAAGGCCCGAATTTCCGCGTCCACTGGCATCGACCGCTCGATCCGGCCCCCCTCACCGACGATCAGATCATGGATCAGGTCGACGCTTTCCTCGGCCAGGCCTGCATCGACCATGCCGACCAATGGCTCGCCCTCCACGATATGGATTTGACGGAACCATAAAGCCGCCCATGCAGGAGCACACTGCATATGGTTCTTATGCGCCACACCCGCTAAAGCCCGCCCATGTCCCGACTCGCCATCAAGATCTGCGGCCTTTCGACGCCTGAAACGGTGGGCGCTTCCATAAGGGGAGGAGCCACCCATCTCGGCTTCAACTTCTTCCCCAAAAGCCCCCGCTATGTCGAAGTGGATCAAATGCGGGCACTCGCCGCACTGGTTCCTCCCCAGATCGATCGCGTCGCCATCCTGGTGGACCCCACCGACGAAATCCTGACGGATCTCGCCGCCACCGGTGCCCTGACCGCCCTGCAACTCCATGGCAAGGAAAGCCCTGAACGCGCCGCCGCCATCCGCCGGCGCTTCGACCTCCCCGTCTGGAAAGCCATTTCCGTCAAAACCCGCGCCGATATAGACGCCGCCATGGCCTATAGCGGCGCCGCCGACTTCCTCCTGTTCGACGCCAAAACCCCGGATGGCGCGGCGCTGCCCGGCGGCATGGGCCTGCGTTTCGACTGGACGCTGCTGCGCGGCGTGTCCCTTTCCGTTCCCTGGGGTCTGTCGGGCGGCCTTGGCATCGACAATGTGGCCGAAGCCATCCGCATCACGGACGCCCCGCTGGTCGATGTTTCCTCCGGCGTCGAAAGCGCGCCGGGCATCAAGAGTGTGGACAAGATCATGGCCTTCTGCAATGCGGCGTCCTCATGAGGCAGACGCTATTCATAAACGGAATTGGCCACGCAGGGCGCATCGCAGCCCGATGGCGTTGATCGCTTCCCTTGTTCGCGAAGTGACCCAATATTGCCTGACGAGATACAAGCGATGACCGACACCATCACCCTGCCCAACAGCCTGCGTTCGCAGCCCGACGCCTCCGGCCATTTCGGCGCCTTCGGTGGCCGCTATGTCGCTGAGACGCTGATGCCGCTCATATTGGAGCTGGAAAAGGTCTATAGGGAAGCGAAGCAGGATCCGGCCTTCGACGCCGAGTTCAGCGAATTGCTGCGCTCCTATGTCGGCCGCCCCAATCCGCTTTATTATGCAGGACGCCTGACAGAAGCGCTGCGCGCGGATGCCGAACCCGGCAAGGGCGCGAAAATCTACCTCAAGCGCGAGGAACTGAACCACACCGGCGCGCATAAGATCAACAATTGCATCGGCCAGGCGCTGCTCGCCCGCCGCATGGGCAAGAAGAAGGTCATTGCCGAAACCGGCGCCGGCCAGCATGGCGTCGCCACCGCGACCGTCGCCGCCCTGTTTGGCATGGAATGCAAGATCTTCATGGGCGCCAAGGATGTCGAACGGCAAAAGCCCAACGTCTTCCGCATGAAGCTGCTGGGCGCTGAGGTCATTCCCGTCGTTTCCGGCTCCCAGACGCTCAAGGATGCTATGAACGATGCCCTGCGCCACTGGGTGTCGAACGTCCACGACACTTTCTACATCATCGGCACGGCGGCAGGACCACACCCCTATCCCGAACTGGTCCGCGATTTCCAATCCGTGATCGGCCGGGAGGCGCGCGAGCAGATATTGGAACTCGAAGGCCGCCTGCCCGACATGCTGATCGCCCCGGTCGGCGGCGGCTCCAACGCCATCGGCCTGTTCCATCCGTTTCTTGACGATGCGGATGTGAAAATGATCGGCGTCGAAGCGGCGGGCGAAGGTCTGCAAGGCAAGCATGCCGCCTCCCTCGCGGGCGGCAAGTCGGGCATATTGCACGGCAACCGCACCTATCTGCTCCAGGACGAGGACGGCCAGATCACCGAAGCGCACAGCATTTCGGCAGGTCTCGACTATCCCGGCATCGGCCCCGAACATAGCTGGCTGCACGAAATCGGCCGCGTCCAATATATGCCGATCACCGATGATGAGGCGCTGGCCAGCTTCCAGAAGCTCTCCGCGCTCGAAGGCATCATCCCCGCGCTCGAATCCGCCCATGCGGTCGCGTCGGCGGAAAAAGTCGCGCCCACGCTGGACGCGGACCAGATCATCATCGTCAATCTCTCCGGCCGTGGTGACAAGGACATCTTCACCGCCGCCAGCGCCCTGGGTGTCGAAATATGACTGCTGACCGCCTTTCCGCCCGCTTCGCCGCCTGCAAGAGCGCAGGCCGCGCCGCCCTCGTCACCTTCGTGACGGCGGGCGACCCGACCGTGGCCGACACGCCCGCCATCCTGGACGCACTGGTCGAAGGCGGCGCCGACATCATCGAACTGGGCATGCCCTTCACCGATCCGATGGCCGACGGCCCGGCAATCGAACTGGCTAACCTGCGCAGCCTCGGCTCGGGCACCAAGACGAAGGATATCTTCGCCCTCGCCACCGCCTTCCGCGCCAAGCACCCGGAAACGCCGCTGGTCCTGATGGGCTATGCCAATCCGATGCTGGTGCGCGGTTCGCAATGGTTCGCCGACCAGTGCAAGGCCGCTGGCGTTGACGGCGTTATCTGCGTCGACGTGCCGCCGGAGGAAGATGCCGAAATCGGCCCTGCCCTGCGGTCGGCGGGCATTCACCTCATCCGCCTCGCCACCCCCACGACCGACGCAGCCCGCCTGCCCGCCGTGCTGAACGGCGCCAGCGGCTTCCTCTACCATGTCGCCGTCGCGGGCATCACCGGCAAACAGCAGGCCGCCCAAGCCGCCGTCGAACAAGCCGTCGCCAAGCTCAAGGCCGCCACCGACCTGCCCATCGCGGTGGGCTTCGGCGTGCGTTCTGCTGAGCAAGCAGCAGCTATCGGCCGCGTCGCTGACGGCGTGGTCGTGGGGTCCGCCATCATCGACATCATCGGCTCGCACGGCGATGCCGCCGCGCCCTTCGTCAAGGATTTCGTCGCGGCTCTGCGCGGCGCGCTCAACGCCAACAGCCCTCATTTCCGGGAGACCGCCGCATGAGCTGGATCAACCGCGTCCGCAAAGCCATTCCCTTCATGGCGAAGAAGGAAAGCACGGCCGAAACGCTGTGGCACAAATGCCCGTCCTGCGCCGAGATGATCTTCATCAAGGAATGGGAAGATAATCTCTCCGTCTGCCCGCGCTGCGACCATCATGGCCGTATCGGTCCGTCGGAGCGTTTCGAGCATGTCCTCGACGCCGGTTTCATCCTGCTGCCGACCCCGCATGTGCAGGAAGACCCGCTCAAATTCCGCGATTCCAAGCGCTATCCTGAACGCATCAAGGCCGCCCGCACCGCGACCGGCGATCAGGACGCGCTCATCAACGCGCGCGGCGCGATCGACGACGTGCCGCTGGTCATGGGCGTGCAGAATTTCGCCTATATGGGCGGCTCCATGGGCATGGGCGTCGGCGCCGCCTTCATCCAGGGCATCAACGAAGCCATTGCCCATAAATGCCCCTATGTGATCTTCACCGCAGCGGGCGGCGCGCGCATGCAGGAGGGTATCCTCTCCCTCATGCAGATGCCCCGCTCCACCGTGGCGATCCAGAAGCTGCACGCGGCGGGCCTGCCCTATATCGTGGTCCTCACTGACCCTACGACCGGCGGCGTCACCGCCAGCTATGCGATGCTGGGCGACGTCCAGATCGCGGAGCCCAATGCACTCATCGGTTTTGCAGGCCAGCGCGTCATCGAAAGCACGATCCGCGAAAAGCTGCCCGACGGCTTCCAGCGCGCCGAATATCTGCTGGAGCACGGCATGCTCGACATGGTCGTCCACCGCAGCGAACTGCGCGACACGCTCGCCCGCGTGATCGGCTATCTGGCGCCGCGCGCGGCCGCCTGAACCCGATCAGGAACAGAGCCGATGGCCGACCATGCCGTCTCCGACGATCCGGGCGTCCAGGCCCAGCTTGACCGCCTCGCGACCCTGTCGCCTGGCGCCGATATATTGGGCCTGGAGCGCATCACGCGCCTGCTCGATCGCCTCGGCAATCCGCACCGCGCTCTGCCGCCCGTCTTCCATGTCGCGGGCACCAACGGCAAAGGCTCGACCTGCGCCTTCCTGCGCGCCGCGCTGGAGGCGGACGGCAAGACCGTCCACGTCTTCACCTCGCCGCACCTCGTCCGCTTCAACGAGCGTATCCGCATCAGCGGCACGCTGATCTCCGACGAAGCGCTCGCCCATTATCTCTCTCGCGTCCTCGATGTGGCTGAGGGCATCGGCGCCAGCTTCTTCGAAGTCACCGCCGCGGCCGCCTTCCTCGCCTTCTCCGAACATCCAGCCGACGCCTGCATCCTCGAAGTGGGCCTGGGCGGCCGGCTCGACGCCACCAATGTCATCGAAAGGCCGGTGATCTGCGGCATCGCCCAATTGGGCATCGATCACCAAAGCTTCCTCGGCAGCACGCTTAAGGAAATCGCCGCCGAAAAGGCGGGCATCGCCAAACCCGGTGCGCCGCTGGTGACGCAGCGCTATGCCGACGCGCTCTTCCCGGTGATGCTCGACGCCGCCGCGCGCAACCGCACCCAATGGTTCGCCATGGGGGAGAGCTGGGACGCCGCCGCCTATCGCGACCGCCTCCATTATCGCGACGATCTGGGCCGCCTCGACACCCCTCTGCCGCGTCTCCCCGGCGCGCATCAGATACATAATGCCGCGCTCGCTTTCGCCATGTTGCGCCACCAGAGCGTCGTACCCGTCAGTGAAGCTGCCCTGAAGGCCGCGCCGCTCTGGGCGCATTGGCCCGGCCGTTTGCAAAGGCTCGATCACGGCCCCCTGCTGGCGCCATTGCCGGAAAGCACCGAGGCCTGGCTTGACGGGGGCCATAATGCCGGGGCGGGGGAAGCGATCAGCGCCTTCTTCACTGCCGAGCGGCTCGAAGGCCAGAAGTTGCAACTCATCATCGGCATGCTGTCGAACAAGGATTTGGACGCATATCTGATCCCCTTCGCGGGCCGGATCGCGCATATCCACACGCTGCCTGTTCCCGGTCATGATCATCACCCGCCGGAGCGATTCGCCGCCATTGCCGATCTTTGGGGCGTCCCCTGCACCGCGCATGAAGCGCCCGCAGAGGCCATTGCCGCCATCGCCGCAGGGGGCAATCCCGCGCCCAAGCTGCTGATTGCGGGTTCGCTCTATCTGGCAGGAGAGATTTTGCGGCTGAATGGGCAATATCCCGACTGAATTGTCTTGCGATTGACTCGCAATAGCGTACCTTCGCCTTCCAACGACAAGGCAGAAGGTACGAACGCATGGCCATTGGAGAGCCCTCCTCCCTCGATCAGCCCCGTCCGCTCCCCGGCGGCTATGGCAACCGGCTGTTCCTTTATGTCATGCGCCGCATGGCCACGGCGGGCGTCAACGACGCTCATGCCGCCAACGCCATGCTCGGCGCCTTCGGCCGCAGCTATCGCCGTCCGCTGGTGCTGATGCGCGCCATGATGCTGGAACTGGTCCGCACCTCCAGTCGCAAGATATTGATCGCGCCCTGCTGCTGCTCGCGCATGACGACGGACGAAGCGCTGATGATGCAGGCGATCGGCGGCGCCCTGCACTGCCCGCGCGCCGCCTTTGACAATGTGGCGACCTTGCTCGGCAACGATCACGCCCTTGGCGCGCTCACCTGCCTCCAAGCCGTGGCGCAGGCCCATAATGACCTTGGCCGCCCGCTCGATCTCTACTCGGCGGGCTGAACCTCTGCCGCGCTGCCGACGCTGGCGTCAATCAGGCCCGCCCGCATCATCAGCCAGAACAGGATGATGCCCGGCAAGGAGATCACGGTGGTCAGCAGGTAGAAATCGACATAGCCGAAGCGCTCGATCATCACGCCCGCCGTGGTGCCGGTCAGGAACCGCCCGACGATGCTCGCCGCCGCCGAAATCAGCGCATATTGCGCGGCGGTAAAGCGCAGGTCGCACAGCGCTGAGAAATAGGCGACCACCGTCACGCCACCGATGCCGCTGGCGAAATTCTCAAAACCAATGGCGCCCGCCATGCCCCAATTGCTTTTCCCCAGAGCGGCGAGCAGCGCAAAGCTGAAATTGGACACACCCATCAGCAGCAGGCTGACCAGCACCGACCGCTTCATCCCCATCCGCGCATAGAGGATGCCGCCCACGAAAATGCCGATCAAATAGGCCCAGAAGCCGATCCCCACGTCATAAATGGCGATCTCGTCATTGGTGTAGCCCATATCGTCGAACAGTAGGCGAAAGGTCAGATTGGCGAGCGTGTCCCCGATCTTGTGCAGCAGGATGAACAGCAGCACCAACCAAGCCCCGCGCCGCCGGAAAAACTCGACCAACGGCCCGGCGATCGACTGCCACACCTCACCGAAACCCCGCCGCGTCGTCGGCTCCCGATGCCGCTCCGGCTCGCCCAGAACCAGTCCCGTCAGCATTGCGGGCAGCGCAAAAACCGCGCAGGCGAAATAAGCCCCATGCCACCCGATCCGCGCCGCCAGCACCAGCGCCAGCGCTCCCGCCGCGACCGACCCGATCCGCCAGCCATATTGCGACATGCCGGAGCCGACGCCCAGTTGCTCGGGCTTCAAGGTCTCGATCCGATAGGCGTCGATCACGATGTCGAAGGTCGCTCCAGCCACCCCGACCAATATTGCCGCATAAGCCGTCTGCAACAGGCCGGTCGTCGGTTCGACCAGCGCCAGATTGGCCACCGCCGCCATCACGAGCAGCCCGGCGACAAGCAGCCAGCTCACCCGCTGCCCCAACCGCCCGATGACCGGCAAGCGAACGCCATCGACCACCCAGGCCCACAGCCATTTGAGATTATAGACGAGGAAAGCGAGTGTGAACGCGGTCACCGCCTTCTTATCGATCCCGTCCTGCGCCAGTCGCGTCGTCAGCGTCGCGCCGATCATCGCATAGGGAAAGCCCGACGAAATCCCGAGAAAAAAGGCTCCCAAAGGCGCCTTCTGAACATAGGGCTTCACCGCATCCAGCCAGCTTGCCGAACCCTTTGCGATCTCAGTCATAAATGCGGTGCGCCCCGATGGTTCTTGTCGAAATCCACCATATGGCCAAACACTGCCGAAACAACCCCGCCCAATGCTTCTCGCTTGAAAGGAGAGGGACAGGAAGCCTGGCTGGCCCCATCAATCAGGCCAAGTGGATGAAACCAACTTCACCCGAAATCCTCAAACAGATGCAGCCCCTCCGGGAAACGCGGCAATGCCTTCCCCCGCAACAACGCATCCAACACATCGATAGCCGCCAGCAAGTCCCGCGGCGCATAGGGCTTTGCGAGGCAGCCCAAAGCCATTTCGCGCGCATCGACCGGACAAGCGCCCGTCACGAACAGCACCGCCACGCCCCGGCCCGTAGCAAAACGCGCCAGATCGATCCCGGTCTTCTGACCATGCAGCATCACATCCGCGATCACCAGATCGACGTTTTCTTCCTGAATCACGCTGACGGCATGGGCATATTCATCGACGGTCGCGGCCACGCGATAACCGGCCATCTCCAGCACATGCTCATTGTCGAAGGCCACCAGCGGCTCATCTTCGACCACCAGCACGCTCCGAATGGCCTTGCGCCGCCTTTGCGCTCCGGCTTCCCCTTTTACCAGCCCGAAAAACATTTGCCGATCTGCCCCATTTGCGCCATTCAGCCGACCAACGTGCAACGCCCTAAGCGGTTTCTTATCGTCCCGGCGCATAGGCGCAAGGACAGCACTATTCGTCAATTTCCTGGCTTTGCCGATATGGGAATGCCACCCCGTTTTGAAAAGGAACTCTTCCGTGGAACCGCCGAAAAAATCTGGACCGCCACGCCGGTCGGGGCCCGGCGGTCCCAAGCGCCCCACAGGCGCCAAGCCCAGCCCCGGATCACGCCCGGCCCGCCCGCCATTCAAAAAGGCGAAAACTGCACCCGCCAAGCCCGCAAACCCGCACCCGGCCCGGGCCGCAGCCGTCGCCAGCGGCAAGAACGAACCGCAGCGTATCGCGAAACTCCTCGCCCGCGCAGGCATCGCGTCGCGCCGCGAGATCGAGCGGATGATCGAGGAAGGCCGCGTCACGCTGAACGGTGAAGCCGTCACCACCCCGGCCACCCTGCTCACCTCGCTTCATGGCATAACGGTCGACGGCAACCCCGTCGCCGCGCCAGCCCCCACGCGCCTGTTC
Organism: Sphingobium sp. TB-6; assembly: GCF_012927365.1. Taxonomy (NCBI): domain Bacteria; kingdom Pseudomonadati; phylum Pseudomonadota; class Alphaproteobacteria; order Sphingomonadales; family Sphingobiaceae; genus Sphingobium; species Sphingobium sp. TB-6. Next base: position 31,961 of record NZ_JABBGL010000021.1, read on the forward strand.
CTTTTCCACAAGCCGTCGGGCCTCCTGACGACCGAACGCGACCCGCGTGGCCGTCCGACCATTTACGACAAGCTGCCCGCCGACCTGCCGCGCCTCATGCCGATCGGCCGGCTCGACATGACGACCGAGGGACTGCTGCTGCTCACCACCGACGGCGAGTTCAAGCGGGAGATGGAACTCCCCTCCACCGGCGTCCCGCGCACTTATCGCGCCCGCGCCTTTGGCGAGGTGAGCCAGAACCAACTCGAAGACCTGTTCGAAGGCATAGAAATAGAGGGCATCCGCTACGGTCAGATCGAGGCCAATCTGGAACGCCGCACCGGCCGCAACCAGTGGATCGAAATGACGCTGACCGAAGGCAAGAATCGCGAAGTCCGCCGCGTCCTGGAACATCTGGGCCTTCAGGTGAACCGCCTGATCCGCACCAGCTACGGTCCCTTCCATCTGGGCGAACTGGCCTCCGGCGCGGTCGAGGAAGTGCGCCAGCATGATCTCATCCTCTTCCGCAAGAGCCTGAAGGCGCCGAAATGAGGATCATCGCGGGCCAATGGCGCGGCCGTCCGCTGGCCGCTCCCAAGGGAGACGCCACCCGCCCGACAGCGGACCGAACCCGAGAAACCCTTTTCTCCATGCTGCTGAGCCGCATCGGCTCCTTCGAGGGGCTTGGCGTCGGCGATTTCTTCGCAGGCTCCGGCGCGCTCGGTTTCGAAGCTCTGTCGCGCGGTGCGGCGAGCTGCATCTTCGTGGAACAGGACCGCTCCGCCCTCGACGCGATCCGGGCCAATGGCGACAAGCTCGGCATCCGCCCAGACGTCCGCCAAAGCAGCGTCCTGGCTCTCGGCCCCGCAGCCAAGCCGCTGGACCTCATCTTCATGGACCCGCCCTATAATAGCGGCGCGGGATCGGTGGCCCTCGACAAGCTGAGCCGCCTCGGCTGGACCGGCCCCGCCACCTGGATCAGCATAGAAACGGACCGCCGCGAGGACGTAGAGGTCAAGGGCTTCACTATCGAAGCCACCCGCGACATCGGCAAAGCGCGTTTGACCCTGCTACGGGCGGAAGCCTGAACTCCCCGTGGGGGAGAGGGTTGGGGAGAGGGGCTGCGCAACGCCTCCCCACTCCCGACGCCCATCAAGCCGCTTCGGCATCCTCATAAGCCTGCGATTCCTTGCCGATCAGGATATTCGCGAGGAACCAATAGGCCTGCCCCCAGGCATTCAGCACGGCGTCCGTGGCGACATCCGCGCCCAGCACATCCCGAATTGCCGGCAGCAGCGCCTCGGCCACCTTGGGATAATGCTCCGCCTTCACGCCGGTTTCGACATGCCGCTGCACCATCCGCGCAACCGCGCCGTCCAGCGCCTGCAACTTGTCGATATTCTCGGCATAGCCCAGGATCGCCGCCGCCAGCCGCTTGGGCTGCTCGCCGCTTTCCTGCGCGGCCTGGTCGAACATGTCCTTGATCGATGCATCCTGAAACAGCCGCGCATACATGGCCGTCGTGATTTCTACCCCATGCTTCCGCAGAGCGGGGGCGGTAGCCTTGACGATGGCGATGGTGTCGGCGGTCAACTGGGTCATGAATGCACCTTTGCTTGGAGAATCGGTAAAGGTGCATTTACGTTGCATCTTTTAAGATGTAAATAGAATGAATGTTTGAAAAGCGCGATCACTCTCATTACCGCCAGCAGCCATGCAACTGACCCGCCACACCGACTATGCCCTGCGCGTCCTCATCCACCTCGCGGTGACGCCTGCGGGCCGCACGACGATTCCCGAAATCGCGGATGCTTATGGCCTGTCCCGCAACCATCTGATGAAGGTTGTGCATCATCTTGGCCAAGGCGGTTTTCTGGATACGCAGCGCGGGCGCGGCGGGGGCTTCGCTCTTGCCCGCCCGGCCGAGAAGATCCGATTGGGCGAAGTCATCCGCCACACCGAACCCGACATGAACATGGCGGATTGCGGCTCCTGCGCCATCCGCCCGGCCTGCGGCCTGTCCGGCATATTGAAGGCGGCCACCGCCGCCTTTCTCACCGTGCTCGACCAGCACAGCCTGGCCGATGCCGCACGGGACCGGGCCGGGCTGGCGGCGCTCATCGCCGCATTGCCTGGCCCGGTTGCCGTCACCGACGCCTGCGCATAGATTTGGGCGCTTCGCTCGGATTGATACAGCTATCCTGCACGGTCGTGCTGCACAGCGGATAATCTTTCTGCCCGGTCGGCGGTGGCGTCATGTTGCCGCCCACCGTAGCGGGATTGGCAGAGGTTCCCACGGGCGCCGACGGGTCGCGTGGCACACCGGCGGGTGCAGGCTGCATCCCCGTATCCGGCGGCACCGCTCCCGTCGGCTGCCCCGCATTCGGATCCGCGCCTGCAGGCGGTGCGGCTGGCGTAGCCGGCGTGGCGGGAGCGGTCCCCGGATCGGCAGGCGTGGCGGGTGTCGCGGGCATCGCCCCCTGTTCCGGAGGAGGCGCGGTATCGGCAGCGGGCGGCTGCGAGGCTGGCACGTCCTGCGCTACCGCAATTCCGGCAACGCCGGCAACGCCGGCGCCGAAGGCCAAAATGGCCGCACCTGCCAAGAGGATCGATTTCATCGGGATCATCCTTTCCTTGTTCTTCACCCCGTTTTGCCGCTGGGGTCCGGAAAAGAAGCGGACATGTACCGTCTACGTTCCGGCCACGGCGACGAACCGTGGCGCATGCGCCGCCAGATGATCCCTCATGCTTTGGGCTCTCAGGCTTCGGTCACTCTTGGGGATAGCGCTCGAACCTGGGCAATTCATGCGCGGCCGCCATCCACGGAGCCGCCTCGGCAAACTGCACATGAATGGCGGGAGGAAGAGCGGCTTGATCGTCCAGCGTCCCCGTCTGGATATCGACCATCCCCGGAAACACCACGGCATTGCGATAGAAAAGCCCCGACCCGCATGTCCCGCAAAATTCCCGCGTCACATTGTCGGATGACCGATAGGCCACCGGCTCACCCGTCACCGTCACCATATTTTCGGGAAACAACGCCCAGCCCACCATAGGCGCTCCGGCGCTTTTCCGGCAGTCGGAACAATGGCAGAGCGCGCTATAGGCTGGCTCCCCCTGCGCTTCATAGCGGATCGCCCCGCATTGGCACCCTCCAGAAACCATGGCCTTTCTCCTTGCATGATTCGCCTTTTGTTCTCATAGAAGAAACGGCAGCGCAAGGCCACTCACCCTTGCCGCCTCCCGCCCAGCATCCTAGTTGATAGCCCATGACCCTGCCCGCTCCCTCGCCCGACGATCCCCCCTATCTCAAGGATCTCAACGAACCGCAGCGGGAAGCCGTGCTCACCACCGAAGGGTCGGTGCTGGTCCTCGCGGGCGCCGGCACGGGCAAGACCGCCGCCCTCACCGCGCGTCTGGCCCATCTGATCGCCACGCGCCGCGCCTATCCTTCCGAAATCCTCGCCGTCACCTTCACCAACAAGGCGGCGCGAGAGATGCGGGAGCGCGTAGGCCGCATGATCGGCCCGGCGGTGGAAGGCATGCCCTGGCTCGGCACGTTCCACGCCATCGCCGCCAAGATGCTGCGCCGCCATGCCGAACTGGTCGGCCTGCAATCCAATTTCACCATCCTCGATACCGACGACCAGCTTCGCCTGATGAAGCAGCTCATTCAGGCCGAAGGAATCGACGAAAAGCGCTGGCCCGCCCGCCAATTGGGCGGCCTCATCGACCAGTGGAAGAATAAGGGTCTGACGCCCGAGGAAATCGGCGCGGGTGAAAGCGAAGCCTATGCCAATGGCCGTGGGCAGAAGCTCTACGCCGCTTACCAGGCGCGCCTACGCGATGTAAATGCTTGCGATTTCGGTGACTTGCTGCTGCATGTTCTGACGATATTGAAGCGCCATCGGGACGTTCTGGAAAGCTATCAACAGCGCTTCCGCTACATCATGGTGGACGAATATCAGGACACGAACAGCAGCCAATATCTCTGGCTCCGCCTGCTCGCCCAGACGCGCAAGAATATCTGCTGCGTGGGCGATGACGACCAGTCCATCTATAGCTGGCGCGGCGCGGAAGTGGCCAATATCCTTCGCTTCGAAAAGGATTTTCCGGGCGCGAAGATCGTCCGCCTGGAGCAGAATTACCGCTCGACCCCGCACATCCTAGGCGCCGCCTCCGGCGTGATCGCGGAAAATGGCAACCGGCTCGGCAAGACACTCTGGACCGATATCGACGTGGGCGAGAAGGTCCGCGTCATCGGCGTGTGGGACGGTCCGGAGGAAGCCCGGCGCGTCGGTGACGAAATCGAGTCGATCGAGCGCAGCGGGCAATCGCTGGACGAAGTCTCCATCCTCGTCCGCGCCCAGCACCAGACCCGCGAGTTCGAAGACCGCTTCATCCAGATCGGCCTGCCCTATCGCATCGTCGGCGGCTTCCGCTTCTACGAACGCGCCGAAATCCGCGATGCGCTCGCCTATCTGCGCCTCGTCAACCAGCCCGCCGACGACCTCGCCTTCGAGCGGATCGTCAACGTCCCCAAGCGTGGATTGGGCGACAAGGCGGTGGAAAAGCTCCATCGACTCGCCCGTGCCGAGGGCATTCCGCTGGCCCTCGCCGCCGCCCGCATCCTCGACACCGACGAAATGACCCCGCAGGCCCGCCGGTCGCTGGGCGCGTTCATCGGAGATCTCGCCCGCTGGCGCGATCGCGCGGTGCAGCTTCCCCATGCAGAACTCGCCCGGCAGATATTGGACGAAAGCGGCTACACCGCCATGCTCCAGGCCGAACGCACCACCGAAAGCGCGGGGCGCCTGGAAAACCTCAACGAACTCACCCGCGCCATGGAGGAATATGAGACGCTGGGCGCGTTCCTTGAGCATGTCTCGCTGGTCATGGACAATGAAGCGCAGGCTGACGAGCGCAAGATCACGATCATGACCATCCACGCCGCCAAGGGGCTGGAGTTCGACACCGTGTTCCTCGCCGGTTGGGAAGAAGGCATTTTCCCCTCCCAGCGCGCCCTCGACGAAGGCGGCCTTAATTCGTTGGAGGAGGAACGCCGCCTCGCCTATGTCGCGATCACGCGGGCGCGGAAGCTGTGCCTCATCCTCCATGCCGCCAACCGCCGCATCTACGGCCAGTGGACCAGCTCCATCCCTTCGCGCTTTGTCGGAGAACTGCCGCCCGAACATGTGGAGGAGGAGAGCAGCCTGTCGGGTGGCGCCTCGCTCTGGCGCGCCAACTGGTCGGAACGGGCCGATCCCTTCGCCAATGTCCAGCGCGGCACCGGCAGAGGCCCAGGCTGGCAACGCGCGCAACAAAGCGGCCAGTTCGTCAAGGAACCCGTCCGGATCGTGGAAGCCCGCGCCTCCGCCGTCTCGCTGGGCAATAAAGGCCGCGACGACATGAGCCTAGGCCTGCGCGTCTTCCACCAGAAATTCGGCTACGGCACGGTCGCGGAGATCGAAGGCAATAAGCTGGAGATCGACTTCGAAACCGCGGGACGGAAGCGCGTCATGGACAGCTTCGTCCAACCGGCCTGACCAACCATCCCGGCCCTTCTTCAACGCTTTCTTGAAAAGAAGAGCGAGAAGCCTGCTTTGGGTGGAAGGCGAACTTTCAGTTTCCGTTCGCCCTGAGCTTGTCGAAGGGTCTTGCTGAGCGAAGGCGAAGCATGGGAGCCTCACTCCGCTCGGCTGAGGGCTTCGACTTGCCGAAGGCAAGTTTATCCTGAGCGCCTGCGTTGGCAGGCAGACGAAGGGCTCAGCCCGAACGGATCTCTCTCGTCAGCAATTGACCAAAACCAAACAAAAAAAGGGGAGGCCGATGCCTCCCCTTCCCGTCCGCTTAGTAGCGGTAATGATCCGGCTTGAACGGGCCTTCGGCCGACACGCCGATATAGGCGGCCTGCTTGGGGGTCAGCTTGGACAGCTTCACGCCCAGCTTTTCCAGGTGAAGCGCGGCGACCTTCTCGTCCAGATGCTTGGGCAGCACATAGACCTCGTTCTTGTAGGTGTCCGCCTTGGTCCACAGTTCGATCTGCGCCAGCACCTGGTTGGTGAAGGAGGAGGACATCACAAAGCTGGGATGGCCGGTGGCGCAACCCAGATTGACCAGGCGGCCCTTCGCCAGAACGATGATCTTCTTGCCGTCGGGGAACTGAACCTCGTCCACCTGCGGCTTGATCTCGGTCCATGCCATGTTGTTGAGGCCGGCAATCTCGATCTCGCTGTCGAAATGGCCGATGTTGCAGACGATCGCCATATTCTTCATCGCGCGCATGTGGTCAACGGTGATGACGGCTTCGTTGCCGGTCGCGGTGACGAAGATGTCGGCGCGGGTGGCCGCCTCTTCCATCGTCACGACTTCATAGCCTTCCATCGCGGCCTGAAGCGCACAGATCGGATCAACCTCCGTCACCAGCACGCGGGCGCCGCCATTGCGCAGCGACGCGGCCGAACCCTTGCCGACGTCACCGAACCCGGCGACGCAGGCGACCTTGCCGGCCAGCATGACGTCGGTGGCGCGGCGGATGGCGTCGACCAGCGATTCCTTGCAGCCGTAGAGATTGTCGAACTTCGACTTGGTAACGCTGTCGTTGACGTTGATCGCCGGGAAGGGGAGCTTGCCCTTCTTCGCCAGCTCATAGAGGCGGTGGACGCCGGTGGTGGTCTCTTCCGACACGCCCTTGATCGCGGCGACGGTCTGGGTCAGATAGCCCGGACGTTCGGCCAGGAAACGCTTCAGCGTCGCGACGAAGATTTCCTCTTCCTCATTGCCGGGGGTGAACAGTTCTTCCCCGGCCTCGACGCGGGCGCCCCACAGCGCGAACATGGTGGCGTCGCCGCCATCGTCCAGGATCATGTTGCAGACCGTGTCACCCCAGTCGAAGATGCGGATGACATAGTCCCAATATTCTTCCAGCGTCTCGCCCTTAACGGCGAAAACGGGGATGCCGCTCGCAGCGATGGCGGCGGCGGCGTGATCCTGGGTCGAAAAGATGTTGCACGAGGCCCAGCGGATCTCGGCGCCCAGCTCGGCCAGCGTCTCGATCAGCACGGCGGTCTGGATCGTCATGTGCAGCGAGCCGGTGATGCGCGCGCCCTTGAGCGGCTTCGATGCGCCGAATTCGGCGCGCAGGGCCATCAGACCCGGCATTTCGGTTTCTGCGATCTCGATTTCCTTGCGGCCGAAAGCGGCAAGGCCGATGTCGCGGATCACATAATCCTGCGCCTGGGTGGCGGGTGCAGTGGCCACGAGCCTGTCTCCATATCTTCAAGATTGAGGCGACCGCTCGAACGAACGAACGGCAGCGATGGGCTGGGCTTTACCAATCGCCGCCGTTCAAGGCAACTCCATATAAAGTTTTCTTTATGTCTTAATCCGCAGGGCTCCGCGATGCGACCTTCATCGGCTCATTATCTGCAAATTTGTCGGATTTCTGCATCTTGCCCGCCATCGCCGTCACGATGTCACAGCGCGCACCCGACAGATGCGGGCCGATTGCCGCCGCATCGGCCAGTTCCAGCAGGGCCGACCGGCTGGGCGGCAAGGCGTTGGCCGCGTCGGTGATCGACTGAAGATCGCGGCAGGCCAGCCCGTCGGCGCCCGCGCCATAGATATTGGCAAGGCCCGTGACATAATTATCATAGGCTCCCAAGGCGCCGACCGGCCCGGCGACCGAGCGGAAATGCTCGCGCAGCTCATCATTCACCTGCGTCAGCGTCTCCCGCTTTTCGCGGATGAAGCGGTTGTAGCTGGCCAGGAAATCATTCCCCGTCCCCCGGCATCGCAGCGCCGATACCATCAGCATCATCTCGAAATCGCGGATTTGCGCTGCTTCGACGGCGGTCTGCTTCCAGCAGGTCGCGGCTGTCGCCGGCGCAAGCGGCATCGTCGCGGCAAGCGCCGCTGCGATCAATTTCCTCATGGTTTGAACCCCCGTCCAATTGCCCGAGGATCAGGGTGCGCCCGTCCGGTTGCCGGAATCTCAACGGCAAAGGTTAGCCATATTTTACCGTAAATGGTTCAGTTACGTTGGGGAAATAAGCCGCCCGCGCGGCCATGCCTTACGAATGCGTATCGAAGCCCGGATCAGGCCGACCCCGCGCCGCTGACCAGATGGGAGGCATCGACTCCGGCGGCGGCATAGGCGGCCGACCATTTTCGCGTCGCGGGCACATCGAACAAAAGCCCGGCGGTGCACGTCGTCGGAAACCAGCTTTCGCCGCTCATTTCCTCGTCGAGCTGCCCCGCACCCCATCCGGCATAGCCCAGCGCGACCAGATAGCGACTCGGCCCCCTGCCTTCCGCAATGGCTTTCAGGATTTCCAGCGAACCGGACAGACCCCAGCCCTCCCCCACTTCGACCATGTCATGGCCGGTCCAGTCGAGCGAATGCAGCACGAAGCCGCGACGCGGCTCGACCGGCCCTCCGCGCAGCACGGGCATGTCCGCAACGTCGCCCGGCTCGATGTCGAAGCTCTCCAGCAGGTCATGCAGGGTGACGCCGTCAATCTCATCACTGACGGCGATACCCAGCGCGCCATTTGCGTCATGCACGCACATGGCGATGACGGAATGATCGAAACGCATATCCTCCATGCCCGGCAGGGCGAGGAGAAACTGTCCGGCATAAGAACGCGCGCTGGTCATCGGACGACTATACGCCCGTTGACGTCTTTGCCAATGGCGGGCTGTCGCTTGAGAGAGGCGGCGCGCCATATTCCATGCCTCCCTCTTGACAGAAGGGGTGGCAAGGCCAACGTGCCGCGCATCCCAAATAGGCCAGGAGACCGAAGATGACCATTTCGAAGGGCGATCGCATCCCCAGCACCACTTTCGTGAAGATGACCGAAAACGGCCCGGAACAGGTCGCTTCGGACGAATATTTCGCGGGCCGCACGGTCGCGCTTTTCTCCGTGCCGGGAGCCTTCACGCCCACCTGTTCGGCGCGCCATCTGCCCGGTTTCGTCGACAAGGCGGAAGAATTGAAGGGCAAGGGCGTCGACGAGATCGCCTGCACCGCCGTCAACGACGCCTTCGTCATGGGCGCCTGGAGCAAGTCCGCCAACGCCGATGGCAAGGTGACGATGCTGGCCGACGGCAATGCCGATTTCGCGCAGGCGGTGGGCCTCACGATGGACGGCAGCAAGTTCGGCATGGGCACGCGCGGCCAGCGTTTCTCGATGATCGTCAAGGATGGCGTGGTCAGCGAACTGAACGTCGAAGCGCCGGGCGACTTCAAGGTGTCGTCGGCGGAATATCTGCTGGAACAGATCTGATTTTTTAGAATTATGAGCGGGTTGGTCTCCATTCCGTTCAGACAGAGCCGAAAAGGGTGATTTTTGAGCATCGGAGCGCAGCGGACTTATTGTCCGTGAGCACTGAAGCGCAGAAAATCGCCCTTTGCAGGCCTGTATGAGCGGAATGGAGGCCAACCCGAGGCGTGCATCTTTCTTCGTTCATATAAGTGCGGTACCAAGAGTCGATGACAAGAAGCATCGGCAGTGCGATCGTCGCTGAACTCGACGAACTCTATCGGAAATCCGTCGGCAATCTCCGCGAGGCCATGCGCGCCTACGCCCGCGACGGCAGTGTTCCGCCGCCCGAAGCCAAGACGGACGGGCGCTTTTGCTATCCGGAACTGCGGGTCACCCATCATGGGGAGTCGGACGCGCCGCCGCCGGGTCGCTCCTTTGCGCGACTGTCGAAACCGGGCCGTTATGTCACCACCATCACCCGTCCCGCCATGTTCAGTGATTATATGGCGGAACAGATCGACCTGCTCGTCCGCGACTATGGCGTGACGGTGGAAACGGGCATCAGCGCCCAGCAGATTCCCTTTCCCTATGTTCTGGACGGGCTGGACATGAGCGCGTTGGACGGCACGCCGCCCACCGAACTCGCCCGCTATTTCCCCGCGACCGAACTGGCAGAAATCGGGGACGAGATCGCGGACGGCCTGTTCACGCCGGATGCGGAGGGCGAAAGGCCGCTTGCCCTGTTCGACGGTCTGCGCACTGATTTTTCGCTCGCGCGCCTCAAACATTATACCGGCACTCCGGCCGAGCATGTGCAGCGATACATATTGTTCACCAACTATCACCGCTATGTGGACGAATTCGTGGCCTGGGCCTGCGCCGAGTTGCAGGGGGAGGGATCGCGCTACACCGCGCTTTCCGGGGCGGGCGGGGTCTATGTCACCCCGGAAACCGCCGATCCGGCGCAGATGATCGCGGACAGCGCCTGGCGCAAGCATCAGATGCCTGCCTATCACCTGATCGCGCCGGACCGCAGCGGCATCACGCTGGTCAATATCGGCGTCGGCCCGTCCAACGCCAAGACGATCTGCGACCATCTGGCGGTCGTGCGACCGGAAGCCTGGCTGATGATCGGCCATTGCGGCGGCCTGCGCCCCAGCCAGCGGATCGGGGACTATGTGCTGGCCCACGCCTATTTGCGCGACGACCATGTGCTGGACGAGATGCTGCCGCCGGAAATTCCCGTCCCAGCTATCGCGGAAGTTCAGGTGGCGCTCGCCAAGGCGGCGGAAGCTGTGCTGGGCGGCGGCGATCGGGAGGATTTCAAGCGGCGGCTGCGCACAGGCACGGTCGTCACAACGGATGATCGCAACTGGGAACTGCGCTATTCCAGTTCGGCTTTACGCTTCAGCCTGTCGCGGGCAGTCGGCATCGACATGGAGTCGGCCACCATTGCGGCGCAGGGCTATCGCTTCCGCGTGCCTTATGGGACTTTGCTCTGCGTATCGGACAAGCCGATCCATGGCGAGTTGAAGCTGCCGGGACAGGCCAACCGCTTTTACGAGGAAGCGATTGCCGGCCATTTGCGCGTGGGCCTCATGACCTGCGAGCTGTTGCGCCAAGAGGGACCGAAGCTGCACAGCCGCAAACTGCGCGCCTTCAACGAGCCGCCTTTCCGGTGATTTAATGTTCGTCATTCCCGCGTAGGCGGGAATCCATCTCCTGACCTTGCGTCCAGTGCAGCGCTTCGGAGATGGGTTCCCGTTTTCACGGGAACGACAAATTTGGTTTGCCGTTGCGCCTCCGATCAGGCCGTCAGGAAATCCACCATCGCCTGCCCCAGCTCCTTCCGGGTCACGGCATTCATATGGTTCCCCGGAATTTCGACATAACGCCCATTGGGCAGCACATCGGCCAGTTCCTGGGCCACGCCATTATCCCGATCCTCCGCCCCGCAAATGATCTCGATGGGCTGCTCGAACCCGGCGATGACCTCCTTCGGCGTATCGACGAAGGTGTTTAGGATGTGCAGCATCGCCACCGGATCGCCCTTGGTGGTCTTGAGGAACGCCTCGGTCATCCATTCGGACGTGCCGCGCTCGAAGGTGCCGAGGTTGGTGAGGACGTTGCGATAATAGCCGCCATTGTCGAGCGTCTGGACAAGACCGCGCAACCCCATGCCCGCCAGAATGACCCGACGCGGCGTCGCCCCCCGCGCCAGCATCCGCACCGTCGTCCGCGCGCCCAGCGAATAGCCGCCCAGATCATAGTCGGTCAGCCCAAGCTGCTCCACCAGCGCCAGCCCATCCTCGGTCAGCGCGTCCGGCGGATAGGCGGCGGCGTCATGCGGCTTGCCGCTTTCGCCATGGCCGCGCAGGTCGGGCATGATGAGCCGAAAACCGGCCTCCACCAGTCTGGCGGCATGACCGTAGCGTATCCAGTTGGTCCAGGCGTTGGAGAAATAGCCGTGGATCAGAACCAGGTCGCGGCCCTCACCTACAACATGCACAGCGATCGGCAGCCCGCCCAACCCCTCGATCTCCAGCTTTTCGATCGGCAGGTCGGACACGGACGATACTCCTTGGGCTAATTCGCGTCCGCCGATATGACCTCCGCGCGCCCTTGTCGAGTGGCAGCAAGCCAGACCAGCGCGGCCAGGCTGCCGACCTGAGCCACCGCCATGTCCTTTTGCGGATCCCACATGTCGCCCTGCTGGCCGTTATACCAGTCGGCGGTCTGTCCGGCCGCGACCACGCTCAGCAGCCATTCGAAAATCTCGTAGAGTGCGCCCACGCAACCCACCGCCGCAAAAGCAAAGGCCAGGCTCCAGCCCATCCGCATGACGCCATAACGCCGCGCCGCCTCGGCTAAAGGTGCGGTCAGCAAGACCCCGAAGGCGAAATGCACCAGCCTGTCATAGCCGTTGCGCGCAAATCCGAAGGTACCGGAAATATCATGGCCGCTGATCGCCCGCGCCCAGACATCATAGGGCACGTAGGAATAGATGTACCGCCCTCCCAGCGTATGTAGCAGCAGAAAGAGGAGAATGCTTCCGACCGACCCGTTCGACAAAGGCCAGCGGCGCAGCAGCCACGGCGCGGCTAAGGCCAGCACGACAGTCGGCCCATGCTGGAGCGGCGCGAGTTCGGGATAGGGCTGATCGATATTGGCGGCGATTATGGCCACGATCAGCAACAGGATCATCCGGCGCTGGACGACTGGAACGGTTTTCCAGACAGCCACAGCGCCGGAGATCATTTAAAAGGCCTTAGCCCTTCTTCAGGTGACGGCGGCCCAGCAACTCCGCAATCTGCACGGCATTGAGCGCCGCGCCCTTGCGGAGATTGTCGCTGACGCACCAGAGGTTCAGGCCGTTATCGATGGTCGAGTCCTCGCGCACGCGGCTGACGAAGGTGGCATAGTCGCCCACGCACTCGACTGGGGTGACGTATCCGCCATCCTCCCGCTTGTCGACGAGCATCACGCCCGGCGCTTCACGCAGGATGTCCTGCGCTTCCTTGGCTGAGATTTCCTTCTCGAACTCGATGTTCAGCGCCTCGGAGTGACCGACGAACACCGGCACACGCACACAGGTTGCCGTGACCTTCACCTTGGGATCGAGGATCTTCTTGGTTTCCGCGACCATCTTCCATTCTTCCTTGGTCGAACCATCGTCCAGGAAGACGTCGATATGCGGGATCACGTTGAAGGCGATCTGCTTGGTGAACTTCTTCGGCTCGGCCGGATCACCGACGAAGATGTTGCGCGACTGTTCGAACAGCTCGTCCATGCCTTCCTTGCCCGCGCCGGAAACCGACTGGTAGGTGGCGACGACGACGCGCTTGATCGTCGCGGCGTCATGCAGCGGCTTCAAGGCAACGACCATCTGCGCGGTCGAGCAATTCGGGTTCGCGATGATGTTCTTCTTCTTGTAACCGTCGATCGCATCCGGGTTCACTTCGGGCACGATCAGCGGCACGTCAGGGTCCATGCGGTAGAGCGAGCTATTGTCGATCACTACGCAGCCGGCCGCCGCCGCCTTTGGCGCATATATCGCCGTCGGGCCGGAGCCTGCGGCGAACAGGGCAATATCCCAGCCGGTGAAGTCGAAATGCTCGATATTCTTACATTTGAGCGTCTTGCCGGTATCACCGAAGTCGATTTCGGTGCCGTGCGACCGGGGCGAGGCAACCGCCGCGATCTCGTCAATAGGGAACTCGCGCTCAGCGAGAATGGTCAGCATCTCGCGGCCCACATTGCCGGTGGCACCAACGACGACGACCTTGTAACCCATGACTAAACACTCCACTCCATGCTTGCATTGCGGAGTGGGCGCCATAGCGCGCTTGCGCCATTTGTCCAGCACGAAGCATCTTTGCCTGAGCAAAGCTGCGCTTGTTATCGGCGCGTCCCCGCGAAGCTTTCGGCCCCTATTTTCCCGCTATTTCCGGCGCCGTCCCATGGCGCGCAAGAAAATCTTCTATGGTCCGCCACAGATGGACACTGATCCCCGGTCCGCCGACCCGATGGGTCTGGCCCGGATAGACCATCATCTCGAACGGCACGCCCGCACCCTGCATCTTCGCCATCAGCGCGGTCGAATTGTCGAACACCACATTGTCGTCGGACATGCCGTGGATCAGCAGCAGCGGATCCTTGATCTTCACCGCCTCATCCACTGCGCCGGAACCCGGATAGGCGCTCGGCTTCTCCTGCGGCTCGCCCAGATAGCGTTCGGTATAATGGGTGTCGTACAACTCCCATTTCGTGACCGGCGCGCCCGCCACCGCCGCGGAGAACACGCCCGGCGCCTTCTCCAGCAGCTTCAATGACATATAGCCGCCATAGGACCAGCCATAGGTCGCGATCCGGCCGGGATCGACATAGGGCTGGACCTTGAGCCAGTTCACGCCCGCAAGCTGATCCTCGACCTCGACCGTGCCCATGGCGTGATAGATATGGTCCTCAAACGCCTTGCCGCGATCGGGCGTGCCGCGATTGTCGACCACGAAGACGATCCAGCCCCGATCCACCAGATATTGATAGATGGGCGAACCCCATGAGTTCGTGACCTGCCGCCCGGTGCCCGGCCCGCCATAATGCAGCATGAAGACGGGATAGCGCTTCCCGGCCTCCAGCGGCGGCGTCATGATGCGGGTGTAGAGCGTCGACCCGTCCGACGCCTTGATCGTGCCGAATTTCGTCTTCGCATGGCTGGCGAGATAAGGCGCATAGGGATGATCGCCCTTGACTGCGTTCTCGGACAGCCATTGGAGCTGCTTGCCCGCGCTGTCGGCCAGATAGACCTGGCGGGGCTGATCCGTATTGCTGCGCGCGACGACGATCCGGCTTGCGGCACGATCCATCACGGCATCATTCCACCAGCCGGTCGAAGTCAACTGCCTGAGCGGCCCCGCCTTGGCGAGCGGCGCGGCGTACAGCTGCTGCTCCAGCGGCGTTTCCTTGTTGCCGGTAAAATAGACGATGCCCCTGCCCTCATCCACGCCGACGACATCGCGCACTTCCCAATCGCCGCTGGTGAGCGCCGTCCATTTGCCGCCGCGCACATGATAGAGATGGCCATGGCCGGTCTTTTCCGACCACCAGAGAAAACTGCCGTCCTTGAGCGGCGTGAAATTATTGCTGAGGTTGATCCAGTTCTTCGCCTTCTCGGTCAGGATCACCCTGGCCTTGCCCGTCACCGGATCGACGGCGAGCAGGTCCAGCACCTTCTGGTCCCGGCTCTCGCGCTGGACATAGAGCGTCCTGCCGTCCTTCGACCAGTCGACGCGGGCGAGGTAGATATCCTTCTGCGGCCCGAGATCGACCTTCACCTGCGGCCCGCCATCCGGCTTCATCACATACAGATCGACCAGCGCATTGGGTGTCCCGGCGGCGGGATAGCGCTGCGCATAAACCTTCGTGCCCTCGCCGCCGATGGCGGTGCGGGTGACAATGCCGACAGGGCTTTCATCCACGCGAGCGACGGCGATCATCTTGTCGTCCGGCGACCACCAATAGCCCGTCCGCCGATCCATTTCCTCCTGCGCCACGAACTCGGCAACGCCCCAACTCACCGTATCGCTGGCGCCCTGCGTGAGTTGCTTCTCCGTCCCGCCCATGGGCTGAACGAAGAAATTGCCGCCGCGCACGAAGGATAGGAAGCCGCCCTTGGGACTGACTACGCCATTCAGTTCGCCGTCCGGCGTATCGGTGAGCCGCGTCACCTTCCCATCCAGCGCCGCCAGATAGAGGTCGCCGTCGACCGGCACGAGGATGGACTTCCCATCGGGCGCCCAGTCGTAACTGACGATG
This sequence comes from Sphingobium sp. TB-6, assembly GCF_012927365.1. Lineage (NCBI taxonomy): Bacteria > Pseudomonadati > Pseudomonadota > Alphaproteobacteria > Sphingomonadales > Sphingobiaceae > Sphingobium > Sphingobium sp. TB-6. The sequence continues at coordinate 47,521 of NZ_JABBGL010000021.1, forward strand.
CCGCTGTTCCCCGCGACGGAGCGGTCGCGTTCCCGCTGCATCTTCTCCGCCTCGGAGAGTTCCGCGCCGCTGCCGGTCTTCTTCGAATCGACCAGCATCCGCTCGACACTCGTGGAGGTATCGACCGCCCAGAGGTCCAGCCGCTCCTTCTCATCCGCGCGCGGCTTGAGCAATGTTACCAGCTTGCCGTCGGGCGAGAGCTTCAACGCCCGCGGCTGCGGTCCGGACAGGTCTGGACTGGCGAACACCCGCTCAAGTGTCAGTTCCTTTGGCGTCGGTTTGTCCTGCGCCTGAGCGGAGATCACGGAAAGCAGCAGCGCGCCGACAGCCGCGCCGCTTTTCAGATATGGCGACATTTTCATCCCTTGCTTGACGGCGCAACCGCCGCATCACATGGCGCAGAAGATTAGCGCCAAGCAGATGAAAAGATCAATGTTGGGAAATAATATTTCTCCACCATGATCGCCCGGATCATGGTGGGCGCGACAGGGATTGAACCTGTGACCCCACCCGTGTGAAGGGTGTGCTCTACCGCTGAGCTACGCGCCCCCTGTAAGGAGGAGGCGGCCATTGGCATCCGCCGCGCCGCCTGTCAAGCGCCTCCGGAACGCGATTTCCAAAAATGGACTTATCCGCGCCATTGGCGTTATAGTCGGAACGTTATCAAAAGGAGTGCATATCCCATGCGTCAAACCGTCGCCCTCGTTCTTGCAGGGCTGCTTCTTTCCTCCCTGGCCGCCTGCAACACCGTGAAGGGTGCGGGCCGGGACATCGAATCCGTCGGCCGCGCCGGGGAAAAAGCCATCAACTGATCGGGCGGGATCGCCGGATCATTGGAGGATGCGGCTGGCAACGGCCGCATCTTTCTCCAGGCGCACGCCGTCGCAATCCGGTTCGCCACAATCGCAGGCGGCAATCGTATAGCGCACGCCGCACATCACCAGCACATCATGGTCGAACGAATAGTTGGATATTCCCGCACGCTCGACCTTTTCCTGCGCTCTGGCCTTGAGGGTCATGCTTTTACCTCGCTGCAACATGCCTGAATGATTGTTGCTGCGTTGCACAATGTCAATTGAGCGAGGTTGGTTCCTGAACGAATTGAAATAAATCCGTCCAGAAAATGACACGATTGGGCGCTTCGCCTTAGGACGCTTGCACGCCGTCCTCATCGCTCCCATATGCCGGGCCATGAACGATCAACGCTCGAACAGCATGCCGGTCTGGCATGGCACAACCATCATGTCGGTACGCAAGAACGGAAAGGTGATCGTGGCCGGTGACGGCCAGGTCTCCATGGGCCAGACAGTGATGAAACCCAATGCCCGCAAGGTGCGCCGCCTCCACGACGGATCGGTCATCGGCGGTTTCGCCGGGGCGACCGCCGACGCCTTCACCCTGTTCGAACGGCTGGAGGCCAAGCTGGAACGCCATAACGGCCAGTTGATGCGCGCCGCGGTGGAACTCGCCAAGGACTGGCGGACCGATAAATATCTCCGCAATCTGGAAGCGATGATGATCGTCGCGGACAAGGAAGTGACGCTGATCCTGACCGGCAACGGCGATGTGCTGGAGCCGGTCGGCGGTGTCGCCGCCATCGGTTCGGGCGGCAATTTCGCCCTCGCCGCAGCCCGCGCGCTGGTGGAATATGAGGAAGACGCCGAAATCCTCGCCCGCAAGGCGATGGCGGTGGCGGCGGATATCTGCGTCTACACCAACGACCAGCTCGTCATCGAAGAGCTGGAAAGCGTGAACTGAACCCCTTTCCATGGCCCTACCCCCGCCTCCTCCCCGATTTGGGAGGGGATAAGGACAGAAATGAACGACAACCTAACGCCAAAAGCCATTGTTTCCGCACTGGATTCGCACATCATCGGCCAGGCCGACGCCAAGCGCGCCGTCGCCGTCGCCCTGCGCAACCGCTGGCGCCGTCAGCGGCTGGCGCCCGATCTGCGCGATGAAGTGACGCCCAAGAACATCCTGATGATCGGCCCCACCGGCTGCGGCAAGACCGAGATCAGCCGCCGCCTCGCCAAGCTGGCCGACGCGCCCTTCGTCAAGGTGGAAGCCACCAAGTTCACCGAAGTCGGCTATGTCGGCCGCGACGTGGAGCAGATCGTCCGCGATCTGGTGGAGGAAGCCGTTCGCCTGGAACGCGACCGCCGCCGCGAGGCGGTGCGCGAAGCCGCGTCCGAAGCCGCCATGGCCCGCCTGCTCGACGCGCTGACCGGCAAGGAGGCAAGCGAAGCCACCCGCCTTTCCTTCCGCCAGCGGATCGAAAACAGCCAGATGAACGATGTCGAGGTCGAGGTGGAAGTGGCCGACAGCCCCTCCATGCCGATGGAAATCCCCGGCATGGGTGGTCAGATCGGCATGATCAACCTGAGCGACATGATGTCCAAGGCGTTCGGTCAGCAACAGAAAAAGCGCCGCAAGCTGCGCGTCGCGGACGCCTGGGACAAGCTGGTCGAGGAAGAGCAGGACAAGCGACTGGATCAGGACGATGTCGCCCGCGTCGCCATTTCCAGCGCGGAGCAGAACGGCATCGTCTTCCTCGACGAGATCGACAAGATCGCGGTCAGCGACGTGCGCGGCGGTTCCGTCAGCCGGGAGGGCGTGCAACGCGATCTGTTGCCGTTGATCGAGGGCACGACGGTTTCGACCAAATATGGCCCACTTAAGACCGACCATATCCTGTTCATTGCGAGCGGCGCCTTCCATGTGGCGAAACCCAGCGACCTGCTGCCCGAATTGCAAGGCCGCCTGCCCATCCGCGTCGAGCTGAAGGCGCTGACGGAAGATGATTTCGTATCGATCCTCTCCGACACCAAGGCGAGCCTTGTTGCGCAATATCGCGCGCTGCTGGCGACCGAGGGCGTGACCATCGACCTGACGCCGGACGGCATCCGCGCCGTGGCGAAGATCGCGGCGGAGGTGAATAGCGAGATCGAGAATATCGGCGCCCGACGCCTCCAGACGGTGATGGAAAAGCTGCTGGAGGATGTGAGCTTCGAGGCTGAGGACCGCCAGGGCGAAACGCTGGTGGTGGATGCGGCCTATGTCGAGAAGCAACTCGCCGTGGTCGCGCGGAATACCGACCTCAGCAAATATGTGCTGTAAACGCTTCCAACTCCCCTCCCGCGTGCGGGAGGGGAGAGTAAATTAATAAGAGCGCCCCACCAGCACCCGCTCCATCGCCTTCTCGCCGGTGAAGATGCAAGCGCCATCGGCCGCTTCCGCATCAGACGGCACGTTGCGCAGCGTCAGCTTCTCGCCCTTCAGCCACTCGATCACCTTGTCGAGCGCGGCGCCGGTCGGCTTGGCCCACTGCACCAGCGCCCAACCCGGCTTCTTGCTCGCCCCGAAATAGGCCTTGAGCGCATCGAGCGAGCCGATCGACTTGTCGATATTCCCGAGCAGCCGCGCCTGCGCATCCGCGAACAACGCCTGCTGGATTTCCTCCAGCATGCCCGTCGCGGCACCCAGGAAATCCCCCTTCGCCACGATCCGGCTGTCGAGCTTGCCATCCTCGCGATAGAGCCGGTCGCGGCGAATGACGGACACATTGCCCCCGGCCACGTCACGCCCGCCAACTTCGATCACGACCGGCGCGCCCTTTTTGACCCAGCCCCAGCGCTTGTTCGCCGCCTTGGCCGGCCGCCGGTCCAGCAGCGCGCGCACCGGCTCGCGGAACACATCCTGCTTGTTCAGCTCCGCAACCAGCTCGCCGCAATAATCCAGGATCGCCGCATCCTCGTCCGTATCGCGCAGCATCGGCACAACGACCACCTGATAGGGCGCCACCCGCGGCGGCACGCGCAGCCCGTCATCATCGCCATGCACCATGATCAGGCCGCCGATCATCCGCGTCGACACGCCCCAACTGGTCGTCTGGGCCAGTTCCTGCTGTCCCTCGGCATTCTGGAACTTAATATTCTGCGCCTGCGAGAAGGTGGTCCCCAGAAAATGCGAAGTCCCCGCCTGAAGCGCCTTGCCATCCTGCATCATCGCCTCGATGGAATAGGTCGCGACGGCGCCGGGAAAGCGCTCATTCTCCGGCTTCTCGCCTGCGATCACCGGCAGCGCGACGCATTCCTCGGCAAAGCTGCGATAGACTTCCAGCATCTTGAGCGTCTCTTCCATCGCCTCATCGACGCTGGCGTGAGCGGTATGCCCCTCCTGCCAGAGAAACTCCGCCGTGCGCAGGAACATCCGCGTGCGCATCTCCCAACGCACCACATTGGCCCACTGGTTGATCAGCACCGGCAGGTCGCGCCAGCTCTGCACCCAGCGCGAGAAAGCCGCACCTATCACCGTCTCCGAAGTCGGACGAACCACCAACGGCTCTTCCAGCTTCGCTTCGGGATCGGGCACCAGCCGCCCATCTTTCTGGATCAGCCGGTGATGGGTGACGACCGCCATTTCCTTGGCGAAGCCGTCGACATGCTCGGCTTCCTTCTCGAAGTAGCTGAGCGGAATGAACAGCGGGAAATAGCAATTTTCATGGCCGGTCGCCTTGATGCGATCGTCCAACAGCTTCTGCATCCGTTCCCAGATGCCGTAACCCCAGGGCCGGATGACCATGCAGCCGCGCACGCCGCTTTCCTCTGCCATGTCGGCTTCGGAAATGACGGCCTGATACCAGGCGGCGAAATCCTGTTCGCGGGTAACGGAAAGGGCGTGCTTCACGGGGATCGACCTTAAATTCGAGTGGATGGCGCGCCATAAGCCAAGCGCGCCATGCCTGTCGACCCCAAAGGACCGCCGAAAGCGCGGCTCAGCTCAGCTTGTCGATCTTGGCATTGAGCGCGGCCAATTGCGCCTTGAGCTGCGCGATCTCATCATCCTTGCTCTCATCGGCGGCGGGTGCCGGCGTCGGTGGCGTCATTCCCGGCACGCCAGGCATACCCGTGCCGAACGCACTGGCCGCAGCCTCGAACATCTGCATGTTGCGCTTGGCGATCTCCGCCAGCGGACCGCCGCCGAAAGCCCCCTTCATCGCTTCCTGGAACTGTTGCTGGTTCTTGCGGAAGGCGTCCATCGACGCTTCGAGATATTGCGGCACCATGGACTGCATGGAATCGCCGTACATGGCGATCAACTGGCGCAGGAAGTTGACGGGCAGCATGTTCTTGCCCCGCTGCTCCTCCTCCATGATGATTTGCGTCAGGACATTATGCGTGATGTCCTCTCCGGTCTTCGCGTCGACGACAACGAACTCGCGCCCCTCACGAGTCATCTGCGACAAAAGATCCAGCGTGATATAACTCGACGTTTCTGTGTTATAGAGCCGCCTGTTAGCGTACTTCTTGATAACGACCGGTTCGGATTCGTTCGCGGTCTTAGATTTGGCCATGGATACCTCTCCCACACCTGCATTTTCCGCATTAGCACAGCAGTATGCCGCGCCGCAACATGGGCCGCGGCCATTACCCCTTTTTCTCAATATTTTATGGCGCGGAACGCAGGACGATCCCGAACTGCGAAAGCGGGCCTTCCAAGGTTTGCGGAAATATCAAGAGGCTAGACGTTCCGCTCCGCCCACGACGCCTGCCATCGCCGCATCGGCGGGCAGCGCGAAATTGCTCCGCTATGGGACGGAAAACGGCCGTCACCCAGTGGTTTTCGTCCCTTCGCTGATCAATCCGCCGCAAGTGCTGGACCTGTCCGAGAGCCGTTCCATGCTGCGCCACATGAGCGCAGCAGGACATGACGCCTATCTGGTCGATTGGGGCGCGCCCGCGGCGGATGACGGCGCGCTCGGACTGGACCGTCATGTGACGGAGCGGTTGCTGCCGATGCTGGCGGCCCTGCCCCGGCAGCCCATATTGGTGGGATATTGCCTTGGCGGAAATCTGGCGATCGGCGCTGCGGCATTGCAACCTGCAAGAGCGCTCGCGACCATTGCGGCGCCGTGGAATTTCGACGGCTTCCCTGCCGCCGACCGGGAACAGATCGGCGCGCTGTGGCGCAGTTCCAAACCCATGTGCCAGCGCCTGGGCTATGTGCCAATGGAGGTGCTGCAATCCGGTTTCTGGGCGATGGACCCCGCCCGGACGATTCGCAAATATGCGGCCTTTGCCGACATGGCGGTCGGTTCGGACGAGGAACATGCCTTTCTGGCGGTCGAGGATTGGGCCAATGGCGGGCCGCCGCTCAGCTATGCCGCGGGACATGATCTGTTCGAGCAATTCTATGCCGCAAATGCGAGCGGACGGGGCGAATGGCGGATCGGCGGACAAGCGGTCGATCCCCGCCGGCTGACTTGTCCCACGCTTTCAATCCGTTCCGCCACCGACCGCATCGTTCCCGCCGCCGCCGCCCCGGAAATGGCGGCAGGCACGACCTTGAGCCTTGGCCATGTCGGCATGATCGTGGGCGGCGGCGCACGCACTTTGCTGTGGGAACCTCTGTCCCAATGGCTTTCCAGCCATGGCGGATGATGATATGTGCACCCGCGAAAACAATCACCACCGGAACTGAGGATCAAGGCTTTGTCAGACATCGTCATTACCGCCGCCAAGCGTACCGCCGTCGGCAGCTTCATGGGCGCTTTCGGATCGACCCCCGCGCATGAGCTGGGCCGCACCGCCATCGTCGCCGCTCTCGCCCAGGCAGGCGTCGCGCCGGATGAAGTCGACGAAGTCATATTGGGCCAGGTTCTGACCGCGGCGCAGGGCCAGAACCCCGCCCGCCAAGCCGCCGTCAACGCCGGCATCCCGGTCGAGCGGACCGCCATCGGCCTCAACCAGCTTTGCGGTTCGGGCTTGCGCGCGGTTGCGCTCGCAGCGCAGGCGATCCGCGCCGGGGACGCCCGCATCATGGTCGCGGGCGGTCAGGAAAGCATGTCGCTGGCGCCCCATGCCCAATATCTGCGCGGCGGCGCGAAAATGGGGCCGATCTCCTTCATCGACACGATGACGCATGACGGCCTGACCGACGCCTTCAACAATTATCACATGGGCATCACGGCGGAAAATCTGGCCGAGAAATATCAGATCAGCCGCGAGGCGCAGGACGAATTCGCCGTCGCCAGCCAGAACAAGGCCGAAGCCGCCCGCGCATCGGGCCGCTTCAAGGATGAGATCGTTCCCGTAACGATCAAGGGCCGCAAGGGCGACACCATCGTCGACGCCGACGAATATATCCGCGCCGGCGCCACGCTGGAAGCGATGCAGAGCCTGCGCCCGGCCTTCAAGAAGGACGGCACGGTCACTGCCGCCAATGCCAGCGGCATCAACGACGGCGCCGCCGCTCTCGTCCTGATGAGCGCCGAGGAAGCCGCCAGGCGCAACGCCCCCGTGCTGGCGCGCATCGCCGGCTTCGCGACCTGCGGCGTCGATCCGTCGATCATGGGCATCGGCCCGGCTCCCGCGAGCCGTGGCGCACTGGCCAAGGCGGGCTGGTCGCTGGCCGATCTGGACCTGATCGAAGCCAATGAAGCCTTCGCCGCGCAGGCGCTGGCCGTGGGGCAGGAACTGGGTTGGGATCCGTCCAAGGTCAATGTGAACGGCGGCGCGATCGCCATCGGTCATCCGATCGGCGCTTCGGGCGCCCGCGTCCTCACCACCCTGCTCTACGAAATGCAGAAGCGCGACGCCAAGAAGGGTCTTGCGACCCTGTGCATCGGCGGCGGCATGGGCGTGGCCATGTGCGTCGAGCGCTGAGCAAGCAGTAAACGAATAAAAGGGCTGCCGATCCCATTCCGGACCGGCGGCCTTTTTTGCGCCTGGACTCAATCAGCGCCAGATGCGATCGAAACGCGCGCCCAGCCCGGTCAGCAACTCATATTGCGACAGCCCCGAAACCGCAGCCGCTTCCACCAACGCATAGTCGACGCTCAGCCAATCTCCTTCCGCGACGTCAGGCAGAGCGGAAACGTCAACAGCCGTCAGATCCATGGAGACCCGGCCAACAACCGGCAAATGTTTGCCGTCAATGGCCATGGAACCGCGCCCCGAAAACCCCCGCAAATAGCCGTCGGCATAGCCAAGGTTCAGCACCGCGATCTCCATGTCAACCGCTGCGCGATGGGTCGCATTATAACCGATAGTGTCACCCGCCCGCACGCGGCGGCGTTGCAGCACCTGCGCTTCGGGAAACACGACCTGCCCGATCTGCCCGGCAGCTTCCTCTCGCGGCACTCCGCCATAAAGCGCAATCCCCGGCCGCGTCATGTCGAACGCAAAAGCGGTCCCGAGGCAAATGCCCGCACTGTTCGCCAGGCTATAACGCGCCGCCCCCACATCGCCGCGCAACGCCACAAACCGCTCCAACTGGATCTGACTGAGCGGCACATCCTCGTCGGCGGAAGCCAGATGGCTGAGCAATGTCGCCACCTCCAGCCCCGCGACCTGCGCCGAAACATCGCCACGCCAATCCAGCCCCAGCCGGTTCATTCCGGTATCGACCATGACATCGCAAGGCCCGCCGCCAGCCTGCTTCCAGCGCGCAATCTGCCCTTCGGTGCACAGCACCGGCCGGGCGCGCGACGCCAGCGCAACGGCCATGTCCTCCTCCCGCACGCCATGCAGCACGGAAAGCGACACGCCATCGCCTATCAACAGCTCCAGCACGACAGCCTCGGCCCAATTGGACACGAAGAAGTCCCGGCATCCCGCATCCAGCAAACGCCGCATAACCGCCTCGCTGCCCAGACCATAGCCATTCGCCTTGATCGCGGCGCCACAGGCCGCCGGACCGCTTTGCCGCTTTAACCAACGCCAATTGGCGAGCAGCGCGTCCCCATCCAAACGCAAACGCAGCGGTGCAGAAAAATCAATCATCACATTGGGGATAGCGCTCCACGACATCAGCGTCGAGGCATCAGGCATTCATCTCGGCTCCATGCGTTTCCGGCAAGGCGATGATGCAGGTCAGCAGGGCGACCGCCACCACCGCGATCGTATACCATAGACCCGCATAGGGATCGCCCGTCCGCGCCACGATATATTGGCTGACCAGCGGCAGAAACCCGCCGAAATAGCCGGTCCCGATATGATAGGGGATGGACAGCGAACTATAGCGTATCCGCGCCGGGAAATATTCCGACAGCAGCGCCGCGACCGGACCATAGGTCGCCCCTGACAGCGTCCAGAGCAGCAGCAGCCCCAGGAACAGCAGCAGGGCGCGGGACCAGTCAGGCGTCACGACAGCCGAATCATATCCCCCCGCATGCAAGGCCGCATCCAGCCCCTCCGCACTCAGGTCCGTGACCGCCATGGGACCGATGTTGACCGAAGGTGCCGCCGCCTCCCGCTTTTCATAGGCGATGCCCCGCTTGGAAAAATGGTCGAGCAGTTTGCCGCAGGCGGTCGGCTGAATCTTGGCAAAGGGGTCGAAGCTGCAATCGGGACCGCTCACGATCACCGGCGCGCGCTGCGCTGCCTGATAGAGGGCCGGGTTCGCCACGCTTCCCATGAAGTGATAAAGCGGCATGATCAGCACCAGCACCAGCGCATAGCCGATGACGATCGGCTTCTTCCGACCCACCCGGTCGGACAGCCAGCCAAAGAAGATGAAGGCCGCGACGCCTGCAAAGGCGCTGCCGCCCACCAGCAATTGCGCCATGCCCGGCGCGACATGCAGTCCGTTTTGCAGGAAATAAAGCGCCTGGAACATGACGGTGTAGGCGATGACGGTAAAGCCCGCGGCAATGCCGATCATCGCCACCAGCATCCGCCGCTTGTTGCCGGGATAGGTGAAGGCCTCCTTCAGCGGGTTGCGCGACTGGCCGCCCGCCGCCTTCATCGCCGTGAAGACCGGGCTTTCGCGCAACATCAGCCGCATCCAGAGCGAGATCGCGAGCAGCGCCAGCGAAAATATGAAGGGCAGACGCCATCCCCAATCGTCCCACACCGCCTTGCCGACGATCCATTGCGTTCCCACCACGACGATCAGCGACAGGATGAAGCCGCCGATCACCCCCGCCTGGATGAAGCTGGTGAAAAAGCCCCTTCGGCCAGGCGGCGCATGTTCCGCGACATAAATCGCCGCGCCGCCATATTCCCCACCCAGCGCCAACCCTTGCGCGATCCGCAGCAGGATCAGGATGACCGGCGCCGCCATGCCGATGCTCGCGGCAGATGGGGTCAGGCCGACGCCCGCCGTCGCCGCACCCATCAGGACGATGGTGGCGAGGAAGGTATATTTGCGCCCCAGCCTGTCGCCCAGATAGCCGAAAAGCGCAGCACCCAGCGGGCGGAACCCGAACCCGATGGCAAAGCCCGCCAGCGAATAGAGCAGTTCGACGGTAGGATTGTCGGTCGGGAAAAATGTCCGCCCGATGATCGGCGCAAGCACGCCATAGATGTAGAAATCATACCATTCGAACACTGTGCCGAGCGCGGACGCGCTAATCACCAGCCGGTCCCGCCTGGCGTCCATCACATAGCCGGTACCGACCGCGCCTCCACTCATCCCGCCCCCTGTTCGCCCACCTCAATCGGAAATGCTTCTAAAGAAGTACCGAAGTCCGACAAGCGGGATAACAAATATCAGGCGATAGGGATGGATTGGGGACATTTCGCAGGAACACGTATCGCCTGGTGAGTGCAATTGGCCATTTCCAACCACTCCATTTCAGGCCGTAAACTCCAACGCCTCGTCCAGAAAGTCGAGAAAAGCCCGCACTCGCGCTCCCAGCCGGTCCTGCGCGGAATAAAGCGCGTGGATATCCTCGCCATCCCCCGCGCTATAATCCCCCAGCACCTCGACCAATCGCCCATGCAGCAAATCACCCGCGATATGAAAGCGCCCATGCCGCGCAATCCCGCCTCCCGCGATCGCCATCAGCCGCACGACCTCACCGGAATTGCCGAAGAACCGGCCCTGAACCGGCCGCTGCACCGTCCGCGCGCCGATCCGGAACGGCCAGCTATCCACCGCCCGGCGAAAGCTGAACTGCAGGCAATCATGCCCGTCCAGATCCTCCGGCGTCCGCGGCGTTCCCCGCGCCGCCAGATAGGCAGGGCTGGCGACCAGCACCATGCGGCTATGCCCCAGCTTCTTCGCCCGCAATCGCGTATCGCGCAAAGGCCCGATCCGAATGGCGATGTCGGCCCGCTCCTCCACCATATCGACCACCGCATCGGACAGCGCCAGATCGACGGCCACCGCCGGATGACGCGCCAGAAATTGCGGCAGGATCGGCAGCAGGCAGTGATTGCCGAAGGACACTGACGCATTGACCCGCAAAAGCCCTCGCGGCCCCTGCTCCTCCTGACCCAGCCCGCTTTCGACATCGGCCATTTCCGCCATCAGCGCCGTCATCCGATCGCGATAGGCGGCGCCCTCCATCGTCAGCGCCAGCGAACGCGTCGTCCGCCGCAGCAAGGTAACGCCAAGCCGCTGCTCCAGCCGTCCGATGCTCCGGCTGACGGCGGATGGAGTGAGCCGCAATATCTTTGCGGCGGAAGCGAAGCTGCCCTCCCGCGCCACGGCCAGAAATGTCTCGATATCCCCGAAGCGATTATCCATGACCCATCCATGATTTTAAATCACTTCTATTATGATGACCGTCATTCTAATCATCAATGCATGCTTCGCTTATTTCTGCGTTCACCACGAACGCAGGAGTACCCCATGGACCTGAAACTCGCCGGAAAGACCGCCCTCGTCACCGGATCGACCGCCGGCATCGGCTTCGCCATCGCCAAGCGCCTTGCTGAAGAAGGCGTGGAAGTCGTCATCACTGGCCGCAACCAAACCAAGCTGGACGAGGCGGCTGCGCAAATTGGCCAGGCCGGTAAGGTCCGTCCCATCCTGGCCGACCCCGCCACGGCGGAGGGCGCTGCCGCCCTCATCGAAGCCGCGCCGGACATCGACATCCTGGTCAACAATCTGGGTATTTACGAAGCCAAGCCCTTCACAGAAATCTCCGACGAGGACTGGCATCATTTCTTTGAGGTCAATGTCGTCAGCGGCGCCCGCCTCGCTCGCCACTATTTCCCCCGCATGATCGAGAAGAATTGGGGCCGCATCATCTTCATCGCCAGCGAAAGCGCGCTGCTGCCCCCCGGCGAGATGATCCATTACGGCATGACAAAGACCGCCCAGCTCGCCATTTCCCGCGGCCTTGCCGAACAGACGCGCGGTACCGGCGTCACGGTCAATTCGGTCATGCCGGGGCCGACCCGTTCGGAGGGGATCGTCGACTTCATCCAGTCGGTGGTCGACAACAAGGATGCGCCGGAAGCCGAGCGCGAGGCCGAATTCTTCCAGAAGCTGCGCCCGCTGTCCCTCATCCGCCGCCTGATCGAAGCGGATGAAATCGGATCGATGGTCGCCTATCTCGCCAGCCCGCTCGCCGCCGTCACCAACGGCGCCGCGATCCGGGCGGAGGGTGGGATCGTTCCGACCATTGCTTGAAGTTCGGGCGCCTGAAGTTCGGGCGCCTGACCTTCCTGGCAATCCTGCTTGCGGGAACTGGCCCTGTCGCTCGTCCCTCTCTCCGGATAAGGAAAGATGGATGAGCGACACGGACATTCTGACGGACATAGCACTCGGGCACGAACTGGAGGGCGCCGGTTATGCCCGCCTGTCCGGCTCCGACCTGTTCGATCGTCTCGCGATCCAGTCCGCCGATTGGGCCGCATTCGGCCAAAGCTGGGACGATCTCGGCCCCGACCTCTATATGGCGGATGGGGGCCGCTACCGCCGCCGCCGTCACGCGACTTTCGCTTGCGAGCATGGCGGCTTCACGCGCAAGCCCCATCAGCCGCATTTTCAGAGCCGCGACTATAATCCCTTGAATGGCGATGTGCAGCGTTGGTTCGATCCCGTCGGGCAAAGCACGATAGACAATGCCGTGATGCAGTCGATCTTCGCCTTCTGCGCTCGCAGCTTCCCCCTGGCAGGACGGCAGCATGTCGAACTCCACCAGTTCCGCATCGAAGCGGGCACCGGCGAACTGGGCCGCCCCACACCTGAAGGCATGCATCGCGACGGCGTGGAATGGGTCTTCGTGATGCTGGTCGAACGCCGCAACGTCCGCGAAGGCGTCACCCGCATCGGCACGCCGGAGGGCAAGGAATTGGGCGAATTCACCCTCGCCCGCCCCGGTGATGCGGTGCTGATCGACGACCATCGCATCATGCACGGCGTCACCGAAATTCATGCGGTCGACCCGGCGCAACCCGCCTGGCGCGACGCGCTCGTCCTCACCTTTGTAGCCGACCGCTGATCCGTTCGCCTGGAGCGAAATCGAAAACGCTATCCCGATTTCGCCCGGAAGCTTATTTCAACAGCACCAGTTCCTCGGCCATGCTCGGATGCAGGGCGACCGTGTCGTCGAATTCCTGCTTGGTCAGCCCAGCCTTCACCGCAATGGCAGCCGCCTGCAATATCTCCGGCGCATCCGGCCCGATCATGTGCAGCCCGACCACACGATTGGTCGTCGCATCCACCACCATCTTGTACAGCGCCCGCTCGTCCCGCCCGGCCAGCACATTCTTCATCGGCCGGAAATCGGAGGTATAGACCTTCACCGTCCCAAGCTTGTTCTTCGCCTGCGCCTCGGTCATGCCGACGCCCGCCAGGGGCGGATGGCTGAACACGGCGGAAGGCACGCAGTTATAATCCACGGTCCGCGGATTATCCCCGAACACCGTGTCCGCAAAGGCATGGCCCTCACGGATCGCCACCGGCGTCAGTTGCAGCCTGTCCGTGACATCGCCCACCGCATAGATGCTCTCGCAGCTCGTCCGGCTATAGTCATCGACCTTGATCGCGCCCTTCTCGTTGAGCTCGACCCCGGCATTTTCCAGCCCCAGCCCATCGACATGCGGCTGGCGCCCGGTCGCGAAGACCAGCAGGTCACAGGCCACCGGATCGCCGCTCTTGAAACGGACGCAGAGCGTGCCGTCCTCATTCTTCTCGATCTTCTCCATCTCGGCGTTGAAGCGGAAATTGATCCCCTTCATCGTCGAAATCTGGAGCAGCCGGTCGCGAATCTGCTCGTCATAACCGCGCAGCAGCGTGTTCGATCGGTTCACGATCGTCACATGGCTGCCGAACTGGTGGAATATGCCCGCAAATTCATTGGCGATATAGCCGCCACCCACGATCACAATCCGCTTGGGGCATTCCTCCAGATGGAAGACTTCGTTGGAAGTGACGCCATGCTCGGCGCCCTCGATCTCCGGGACGATCGGCCATGCGCCGGTCGAGACAAGGATATATTTCGCGCTGATCTCCCGCCCGCTGGCAAGCTTGACGCCATGCGGCCCGGTGATCGTCGCCCGCTCCGGGATCAGCTCGACCTTATGGCTGTCGAGCGTGTTCTTGTAGAGGCCCTCCAGCCGGTCCACATCAGCGAGCACATTGTCGCGCAACGTGGTCCATTCAAAATCGCAATCCGGCACATTCCAGCCGAAACGCCGCGCATCCTTCAGATCCTCGGCAAAATGCGCGCCGTAGATGAGGAGCTTCTTGGGCACGCAACCGCGAATGACGCAGGTGCCGCCGACGCGATATTCCTCCGCCACCGCGACCTTCGCCCCATGGGCCGCAGCCACGCGGGAAGCCCGAACGCCGCCCGATCCCGCGCCGATGACGAAAAGGTCGAAGTCGTAGTCGCTCATATATCTCTCCGCTGGATCGCGCTCGCATATGGAGGCTAGCCAGCGGAGTTACAAATGAGATTTGCGCTTATACGCCGCCAAGCGCGAGATCGATCAAGGCCATGGTCGAGGGATCAAAGCCCTTCGGCCCTTCCGCCTCGATGGACCTGGCGATTTCCTTACCCAGCTCGACGCCGAACTGATCGAAGGGATTGATCCCCATCAGCACCGCATTGGCGAAGGTCCGATGTTCATAGAAGGCGATCAGCGCGCCCAGAGCCTCCGGCGTGACATCGTCCAGCAGGATCGTGGTCGAAGGCCGGTTGCCCGGATAGGCCCGCGCCGGATCGGCCGCATTGTCCTTGCCCCGCAGCAAGGCCGCGCCCTGCGCGAAGCAGTTGACCAGCAATGCCCGGTGATGCGCCGGATCAAGCGCATGGCCCGGATCGATGGAGGCGATGAACTCGACCGGCGCCAGGATCGTGCCCTGATGCAGCAACTGGAACACCGCATGCTGCGCATCGGTACCCACGCCGCCCCAGGTGATCGCCGCCGTCGGCCCATCGACAGGTTGACCATCGCGCGTCACGCTCTTGCCGTTGCTCTCCATTTCGAGCTGCTGGAGATAGGAGGGCAGCAGCCGCAACCGCTCGTCATAGGCGAACAAGGCCCGCGTCTGGCAACCCAGAACCCGCGTATAATATTGGTCGACAAAGGCCGCGATGAGCGGCGCATTGGCCTTCGGCTCCGCCAGACGGAAATGCCGGTCCATCGCCGCCGCGCCTTCCAGCAGGCTCTCGAAAGCGTCCCAACCCAGCGCCAGAGCCGCCGGAAACCCGATCGAAGACCAGAGCGAATAACGCCCCCCCACGCTTTCCGCAAAGGGCAACACCCGCGTTTCATCGACGCCCCACTCGATCGCCTTTTCCGGCGAGGCGGTCAGCGCGATCACTCGGCCATAGGGATCATCCACCCCGGCCTCGACCATCCAGTTGATCGCGCTCGCGGCGTTCAGCATGGTTTCGGTGGTCGTGAACGTCTTGGAGGCCACGGCGATCAGCGTCGCCTCCGGATCGAAACGCGAAATCGCCCGCTCCAGCGCGGTGCCGTCGACATTCGACACGATGGCGACGTCATAGCGCGCACCATCGCCGCCCAGCGCATCGATGATCAGGTCCGGCCCCAGAGCCGACCCGCCAATGCCGATATGCAGAATATGCCGGATCGGTCCCAGCGCATCGCCTTCGATGGCGTCGATCAGCGCCCGCATCCGGGCATGGAACATCTTGGCCCGCGCCACGCTGTCGGCATTGCCCTCGCCGCGCTCGGCGGGATGCTCGGCGGCGCGGCCCTCGGTGTTGTTGACCGCCTCCCCCGCGAACAGCGCGTCACGCTGCGCGGCAAAGCCCTTTTCCTCGGCCAGCTTCAGAAAGCCGTCGAGCAGCGCATCCGTCAGATGCGTCTTCGACCAATCGAAGCGGATCGGCCCTTGGGTCAGAGTGAACTTGCTCAGCCGGTCGGGATCGGTGGTGAAGATGGACTTGAGATCGGCCTGGGGAAGAGCCGCAAGCGCTGCCAGTGCAGGGCTGGACATTGGGGAATATCCTTCATTCATTTGCCGTTGATCGATACCGACGCTGCACCTGTCGATTCTTGCCCATCCTAGCCAAGTCGTTCCGCTATTGCACCGTTCAGGCAGAAAAATCAGGTCGTGAAGGTCCATCAAGTGATGATCGCTTGGTCTCTAGCGCGCTTGACGGCGGCTTTACGAACCCGCAAAAGCCGCGACGGCCTGTTTTCAGGGCGAATTGAAGGAAAAGACGACCAAGCATGAGCGCAAAATCCGAAACGCGGGATTTCCTCTGGTTTCTCGCAAAGCTGGCGGTGTTCGTCTTCATCCTGCGAAGCTTCATCGTTTCGCCCTTCAACATCCCGTCGGAATCGATGCAGCCGCGCCTGTTGATCGGGGACTATCTGCTGGTGGCGAAATGGCCCTATGGCTATTCGCGCTACTCGCTGCCCTTCGGCATTCCGCTGATCCCCGGCCGCATCCTTGCCTCGACGCCCCAGCGCGGCGACGTGGTGGTGTTCAAGGCGCCGCCGAACCAGAAGAACGACTATATCAAGCGCGTCATCGGCTTGCCGGGCGACATGATCTCCGTGCGCAGCGGCACCGTCTACCTGAATGGTCAGGCCATTCCAAAGCAGAAGGTGGCGGACCTCGTCATTCCCGTCACGCCCAATATGGAAGACGCGGCCGCCAAGGAAGGCAGCCCCTCCCCCTGCTATCGCCCGAAGTTCGAGGAGGTCGTGTCCAGCGGCCGTCAGTGCCGTTACCCGCAATATCGCGAGACGCTTCCGGGCGGCAAAAGCTACAATGTCCTCGATCTGGTGCCGGACGGCGCGGCTGACGACCGCGACACGGTGGTGGTGCCCGAAGGCCATCTCTTCATGATGGGCGACAATCGCGACCGCAGCGCCGACAGCCGCTTCCCGGCGGTCGACGGCGGCGGCATCGGCCTTGTCCCGGAGGAAAATCTGGTCGGCAAGGCGATGATTTCCGTCTTCTCCACCGATGGCAGCGCCAACTGGCTGCTCCCCTGGACCTGGTTCACCGCGGCGCGCTGGAGCCGAATTGGGGAAGGATTTTGACCAAAGCCGACACGGATGGCTGGCTCAAGGCGCTGATCGGCCGCGCGCCGAAAGACCCCGTCGCCTTTAACCAGGCGCTGACCCATGGCAGCGCCAATGCGACCAATTACGAGCGGCTGGAATTTCTCGGAGACCGCATTCTCGGTCTATTGATCGCTGAATGGGTCTATGACCGCTTTTCAAGCGAACCGGAAGGCAAGCTCTCCCGCCGCTTCAACGCCCTCGTTTCGGGCGAAACCTGTGCCGAGGTAGCCCGGTCTGCCGGAGTTCCAACCCATCTCGTCCTTGGCAAGCAAGCCCGGGACGATGGCGCGACCGACAGCGACAATGTGCTGGGCGACGTCATGGAAGCGCTGATCGGCGCTCTCTACCTCGAAGGGGGTCTTGAAGAAGCCCGCACCCTTGTCCGCCGTCTCTGGGGCGATCGTGTCGACACGCAGGCGACCGCGCCCAAACATCCCAAGTCCACACTTCAGGAATGGGCCGCCGCCAACAAGCGCAAGCCCCCCGAATATGCGCTGACCGACCGATCCGGCCCGCACCATGCGCTGAAGTTCACCGTAACGGTCTCGATCAAGGGCGCGGGCGAAGCGAGCGCGACGGGCGGCTCGAAGCAGGAGGCCGAAACCGCCGCTGCCAAGGCGCTGTTGGATAAGCTGGCAGAATAACCGCATTTTTATGCTATGACGTGCGCCTGCGAAGGCACTGGTCTCGTTCCAGTGCCTTCGCAGGCGCACATTGGACGATCCAAATGGAGTTAGTTTGACAACCGATCTCGATAATCAGCACTGCGGCGTCATCGCCATTGTCGGCGCCCCGAATGCGGGCAAATCCACGTTGGTGAACGCCCTTGTCGGCCAGAAGGTGGCGATCACAAGCCCCAAGGCACAGACGACCCGTACCCGCGTCATGGGCGTGGCGATCGAGGGCGACACGCAGATGGTGCTGGTCGACACCCCCGGCATTTTCGCGCCCAAGCGCCGCCTCGACCGCGCCATGGTGCAGGCGGCATGGGGTGGAGCTCAGGGCGCTGACCTGATCGCGCTGGTCGTCGATGGGAAGGCGGGCCTGGGCGCGAAGATGGAACCCATCATCAACGCTCTGGCCGCCCGGCCGGAGAAGAAGTGGCTGATCCTCAACAAGGTCGATATCGCCATCAAGGAAAAGCTGCTGGTCCATACCCAGCGGCTCTACGAACAGCTCGACATAGCCGAGACTTTCTTCGTTTCCGCCGCGACCGGCGATGGCCTGCCCGAGCTGAAAAGCGCCTTCGCCAAAACCATGCCGGAAGGCCCTTGGCACTTCCCGGAGGATCAGGTGTCCGACGCCACCGACCGCATGCTGGCGGCGGAGATCACGCGTGAGCAGCTCTATCACCAGCTTCACGCCGAACTTCCCTATGCCGCCGCCGTCGACACGGAAAAATATAGCGAACGCGAGGATGGTTCAGTCGAAATCCACCAACAGATCCTGGTCGGCCGGTCCAGCCAGCGCGCCATCGTGCTCGGCAAGGGCGGCCAGCGTCTCAAGGAAATCGGCTCAAAGGCCCGCGCCGAATTGGCGAACCTGCTGGGCGTCAAGGTCCACCTCTACCTCCACGTCAAGGTGAAGGAAGACTGGGAGGACGACCGGTTCATCTACCGGGATATCGGGCTGGACTGGGTGGAGTAGGGCGCCCAATCAATCAAACCCCAATTAATCAAACCATCGTCATCCCCGCGAAAGCGGGGATCCATCTCCTTTACGTTGAGCTTGGCGCAAGGTTGAGAAATGGATTCCCGCCTTCGCGGGAATGACGAAGTTGATTATTCCGCCGCCACCTTCTTCTTGGCCGGAGCCTTCTTGGCAGCAGGCTTCTTCGCCGCAGCCTTTTTCGCAGGCGCCTTCTTCCCCTTCTTCGCAGGCGCCGCAGCAGCCCGCGCATCGATCAATTGCGCCGCCTCCTCCAGCGTCAAGGCATCCTGCTCGACGGTCTTGGGCAGCGTCGCATTGGTCGTGCCGTCGGTCACATAAGGCCCATAGCGCCCCGCCATCAGCTTGATCTCTGCCTCCGTGCGCGGATGCTTGCCCAGCACCTTGAGCGGCTCCCGCGAGGATGAGCCACGCCCGCCCTTGTTCGCCGCATCGGCCAGCTTGGCCACGGCACTGTTCATGCCCACCTCGAAAATCTCGGCGGTGGAGGAGAGCCGCCCATATTTGCCGTCATGCAGCAGATAAGGCCCGAAGCGCCCGATATTGGCGACGATCGGCTTGCCCGTCTCCGGATGCAGCCCAATTTCACGCGGCAGGCTGAGCAGCTTCACCGCCCAGTCGAGCGTCATTTCACCATCGGGCAAATCCTTGGGGATGGAGCCGCGCTTGGCCTCCTTGCCCTCGCCCATCTCGATATAGGGACCGAAGCGCCCGGACTTCCTGACGATGTCCTGCCCGGTTTCGGGATGCTGGCCCAGCACCTCCGGCCCGCTATCCTCGCCGCCTTCCTTGCCGCCCGGCTGCCCGAACTTGCGCGTAAATTTGCACTCGGGATAGTTGGAACAGGCGATGAACGCGCCAAAACGCCCGCCACGCAGCGACAACTGCCCTTCGCCACACATAGGGCAGGCACGCGGATTGCTGCCGTCCGCCTTAGGCGGGAACAGCATCGGCTCCAGGAACTTGTCCAGTTCGGCAGTGATGTCGGAAGGCTTCTGCTCCATCACCTCGGCGGTCTTTGGCTTGAAGTCGCGCCAAAAGGCTTCCAGCACCGCCTGCCACTGGGCACGGCCGCCGGAAATCTCGTCCAGCTCATCTTCAAGGCCCGCCGTGAAGTCATAGGACACGTAACGCTCGAAGAAACGTTCGAGGAAGGCCGTCACCAGCCGCCCGCTCTCCTCCGCGAAGAAGCGGTTCTTCTCGATCCGCACATAGTCGCGGTCCTTGAGCACCTGAAGCGTCGAGGCATAGGTGGACGGACGCCCGATCCCCAATTCCTCCAGCTTTTTCACAAGGCTCGCTTCCGAATAGCGCGGCGGCGGCTGCGTGAAATGCTGCTCGGCCATCACCTTCTTCTTGGCCGGCGCGTCGCCCGTCGCCATGCGCGGCAGCAGCTTGCTGTCATCGTCTTCCGTGTCGTCCCGGCCTTCTTCGTAAAGCGCCAGGAAGCCGGGGAAGATCACGACTTGTCCCGTCGCGCGCAGGCCATGCTGTCCGGTGCCATCCACCAGATCGATCGTCGTCCGCTCCAGCCGTGCCGAAGCCATCTGGCTCGCCAGCGCCCGCTTGAAGATCAGGTCGTAAAGCCGCGCATGATCGCCCGACCCCACCTTGTCCCGATAAAATTCGGTCGGGCGAATGGCCTCGTGCGCTTCCTGCGCATTCTTCGCCTTGGTCTGATATTGGCGCGGCTTTTCGGGCAGATAGCCGCCGTCATAGCGCTCCGCGATCGCCTTGCGCGCGGCGGAAATGGCGCTGCCGTCCATCTGCACGCCATCGGTACGCATGTAAGTGATCGCGCCATCCTCATAGAGCTGCTGCGCGATCCGCATCGTATGGCTGGCCGAGAAGCCGAGCTTGCGCGCCGCCTCCTGCTGGAGCGTCGAAGTCGTGAAAGGCGGCGGAGGATTGCGCGAAACCGGCTTGGTCTCGACCTTCTCGACGGTGAAACGCCCGGCCTCCACGTCCGCCTTGGCGGCCATGGCGTCGCCTTCCTTGCCGATCGTCAGCCGCTCGATCTTCTCGCCGCGCCAGCGCACCAGCCTCGCGACAAAAGCCTGCCCGCCCTGCTCCATCTCGGCCGCGACCGACCAATATTCTTGAGCGACGAAGCTCTCGATCTCGCGCTCGCGCTCCACGACCAGGCGCAGCGCCACCGACTGCACGCGCCCCGCCGATTTCGCGCCGGGCAGTTTTCGCCACAACACTGGCGACAGGGTGAAGCCCACCAGATAGTCGAGCGCCCGCCGCGCCCGATAGGCGTCGATCAAATCCTCATCCAAGGCACGCGGCTGCGCCATCGCCTCGGTCACCGCCTGCTTGGTGATCGCGTTGAAGGTCACGCGGTCCACCTTGGCGGGCAGCGCCTTCTTGGCGCGCAGCACCTCCTGCACATGCCAACTGATCGCCTCACCCTCGCGATCAGGGTCAGTCGCCAGGATCAGGCGCGTCGCCTTCCGGGCTTCGTCGGTAATGGCCTTGAGCTGCTTGCCCTTGTCGCCATAATTTTCCCACTGCATGGCAAAGCCCGCATCGGGATCGACCGACCCGTCCTTGGCGGGCAAGTCGCGGATATGACCATAGCTCGCAAGCACATGGAAATCGCCACCCAGATATTTCTCGATGGTCTTCGCCTTGGCGGGCGATTCAACGATGACAAGCTGCATTCATGCCTCGATTAAAAAATCTCTCACGTACACGCGCGAGTCTGAAAGCTGTTGGCGCCCCGCGTCAAGCGCCAGCGATGTAGGCGGAGTTCACCCCCGGCGCCAGTGCGCAGGATCATGAAATGCTGACCTTTCCGCCCGCATGCCGCTCCAGCCGGGCCGCGAGTTCCAGTTCCAGCAGCACGGTCTGCACCAGTGCGGGGCCAAGGCCCGACAGTCGGATCAGCTCATCCACCGGCACAGGGGCAGGCCCCAGCAGGGCAATGACCGCCGCCCGCTCCCGCTCGGCCACATCGCAGGATGGCGGTTCGCCCGCAAAATCCGCTCCGGCCTGACGCACCATGCGGGAATCGATCGCGCCGATCGCCTCGATCACGTCGGCGGCGTTCTGGACCAGCACCGCGCCCTCGCGGATCAACTGGTTGCAGCCCTGCGCACGCGGATCGAGCGGCGATCCGGGCACCGCCATCACCTCCCGCCCCGCCTCGCCAGCCAGACGCGCCGTGATCAGGGAACCGGACTTGGGCGCGGCTTCGACGACGACGGTCCCCTTGGCCAGCCCGGCGATGATCCTGTTCCGCGCCGGAAATTGCCGGGCGAGGGGCTGCGTACCGGGAGGATGTTCGGTCACGACCAGTCCTTCGCTCGCCAGTTGCTCCTGCAATTCGGCGTTTTCGGGAGGAAAAGCGATGTCGATGCCGCAGGCGATGACAGCTATGGTGCCGCTCTCCAACGAACCCTGATGCGCGGCCGTATCGATCCCTCGCGCCAGTCCCGACACCACGACTGCCCCGCGCTGCCCCAGATCCTGCGCCAGCATCCGCGCAAAGCGGCAGGCCGCCGCTGAGGCATTGCGCGCTCCCACCATCGCCACGCATTCCCGCGCCGCCAGCGAGACATCGCCCCGCACGATCAGCGCAGGCGGAGCGCCCTCCATCTGGTCCAGCAGGAAGGGATAGTCGGCATCCCCCATGATCAGATAACGCCCGCCCACGGCCCGGCTGCGCGCGATCTCCTGCTCGACGGTCTTTGCGTCGATGATGCTTGCCTTGCCGCCGCCACGCGCCGCCAGATCGGGCAGAGCCTGCAAAGCCTCCCCCGCCGATCCGAAGCGCGCCATCAACTGGCGGAATGTCACAGGCCCGATGCGCGGCGAGCGGATCAGGCGCAGGCGGTTGAACCGCTCCTGCTCGCTCATTCTTCGACTACTGCGTTCTTCTTCGATGCGCCGACCTTGGGCTCGGTTCCCTTTGCAAGCCGCGCGATATTCTCCCGGTGCCGCCACAGCACGATCAATGCCAGCGCCAATGCAACCGGCAGCAAATCGAACCGTCCGAAGCACCACATGGCGACCGGCGCGCTCACCGCCGCCGACATGCCGCCCACGGACGACCTTTTGGTCCCGAACAGCGCGCCCAGCCAGACGATCGCGAAGATAATCCCGGCAGGCCAGTAAAGCGCCGTCACCACGCCCATCATGGTCGCCACGCCCTTGCCGCCCGCAAAGCGCAGCCAGACCGGATAGCAATGCCCGATAAAGGCCATGGCGCCCGCCATCGGCCCGCCCCCCTCGATCAGCGCCGCGCCGATCAGCACGGCGGCCGCGCCCTTCAGCAGATCGAGCAGCAGGGTCGCCGCCGCCAGCCCCTTGCGCCCGGTCCGCAGGACATTGGTCGCGCCGATATTGCCCGACCCGATCTTGCGCAGATCGCCCGCCCCGGTGAAGCGCGTCAGCAACAGCCCAAAGGGGATGGAACCCAGCAGATAACCGATCAGCAGGACGAACGCGGGAATTAGCCAGGGAGGAGTCATGATCTCGCCGTAATAGTTGCGGCGCGACCATAGCGTTCCCGGCGCACCGGGCAATGCCCAAAGCGCCCCATCGGAACAGGCATGTCCCTGATTTACGCCGGATCATGTTCAGGCGCGGACAGCAATGCGCTTGCTGGAAGAGGGCATGACCGATCCGAACGCATGGCCGGGTCCGGCGACCCGTTGACACCGGCGCCGGACGCCGCAACATGTCGGTCACAATGACAGTCGCACCCCATGCTCCCCTGCTGTTCTTCGATTCCGGCGTCGGCGGACTTTCCATTCTCGCTCCCACGCGGGCCGTGCTGCCCCATGCGCCGGTCGTCTATGCGGCAGACAGCGCGGGCTTCCCCTATGGCACCAAGAGCGAAGCGGAGATCGCCGCGCGCGTGCCTGCGCTGCTTGGCCGCCTGGTGGAACGCTATCGCCCGCGCCTTGCGGTCATCGCCTGCAATACCGCATCCACCATCGCCCTTTCCGCTGTCCGGGCGGCGCTGGACATACCGGTCGTCGGCACCGTCCCTGCGATCAAGCCCGCCGCCCTGCTCTCGCAAAGCCGGGTGTTCGGCGTCCTCGGCACGGATGCAACCGTCCGTCAGCCTTATGTGGACCGCCTTGCCGCCGAATTCGGTTCGGATTGCACCGTCCTGCGTCATGGCTCGGCGGCTCTCGTGCAACTGGCCGAAACGAAGCTGCGCGGCGAACCGCTGGACCCCGCCATCGCCAGGGACGCCCTTGCCGGCCTGTTCGACCAGCCCGGCGGCGACCGGATGGACATAGTGGTCCTTGCCTGCACGCATTTCCCGCTGGTGGAGGATGAGCTGGCTGCCGCCTCCCCCCGCCCTCTTCGATTCGTGCACGGCGGCGAAGGGATTGCGCGCCGCATCGCTTATCTCACCCAGGGACAGGAATGGCCCGCCGCTCCGCCCCCCGGAACGGCCGTCTTCACGCGACTGGACGAGAGCATCGAACCGCTTCGCCCTGCTCTTCGGGGCTATGGTTTGCAGCAGATCGATTGTCTTTGAAGGGGTGGACCTTTGGTCCAATCGCAAGCCATTCTATCAGCGTGATAGGTAATTCTCCCTAAGGCTGCGAGCGGTTATCACTGGTAATAGGCCACCACAGCAGGTAAATGCCCCCTTAAAGAGGGGATGCGGGAACAGGGACAGGGCTTAAGTGAACTACAAGCACATCTTCACGCAGGCGATCGACCGGCTCCATAGCGAAGGTCGCTATCGGGTGTTCATCGACATCCTGCGCAACAAGGGCGCTTTCCCCAACGCCCGCTGCTTCCATGGCCATAATGGCCCGAAGCCGATCACCGTCTGGTGTTCGAACGACTATCTCGCCATGGGTCAGCATCCCAAGGTCGTCGCCGCCATGGAAGAGGCGCTGCATGATGTCGGCGCAGGTTCCGGCGGCACCCGCAATATCGGCGGCAACACCCATTATCATGTCGATCTGGAGGCGGAACTCGCGGACCTGCACGGCAAGGAAGCCGCGCTGCTCTTCACCTCGGGCTATGTCTCCAACGAAGCGACCCTTTCGACCCTCGCCAAGATCCTGCCCGGCTGCATCATCTTCTCGGACGAGCTGAACCATGCTTCGATGATCGCGGGCATCCGCAATTCGGGCTGCGAAAAGCGCGTCTTCCGCCACAATGACGTGGAGCATCTGCGCGAACTGCTCGCCGCCGAAGATCCCGAAGTGCCCAAGCTGATCGCCTTCGAAAGCGTCTATTCGATGGATGGCGACATCGCCCCCATCGCGGAAATCTGCGATCTGGCGGACGAATATAACGCGCTCACCTATCTGGACGAAGTCCATGCGGTCGGCATGTACGGCGCCCGTGGCGGCGGCATTTCCGAACGGGATGAAGTCGCCGATCGCGTGACCATTATCGAGGGCACGCTGGGCAAGGCGTTCGGCGTCATGGGTGGTTATATCGCGGCCGACCAGATGATCGTCGATGTGATCCGCAGCTATGCGCCGGGCTTCATCTTCACGACCTCGCTGTCGCCGGTGCTGGTCGCAGGCGTGCTGGCGAGCGTTCGCCACCTTAAGCAATCGAGCGAGGAACGCGAAGGGCAGCAGGCATCCGCCGCGACGCTCAAGCGCCTGATGGCCGAAGCTGGCCTGCCGGTCATGCCGTCGGTGACGCACATCGTTCCGCTGATGGTGGGCGATCCGGTCAAGGCCAAGCGGATCAGCGATATCCTGCTCGCGGAATATGGCGCCTATGTGCAGCCGATCAATTACCCCACCGTCCCGCGCGGTACGGAGCGTCTGCGCTTCACGCCGGGACCGGCCCACACCGAAGAGATGATGGGCGATCTGGTCAAGGCGCTGGTGGAAATCTGGGACCGGCTGGAACTGGAACTCAGGAAGGCAGCCTGAAACTTCCAGAATATCGTGCTCCTGCCTTCTCAGGAGTACGCCGCCCTATCATCGGACCAATCTCTAGATTCGGATCAACCCACCCCTGACCGCATAGCCGCGATACAAGCTCCGGCTATGCGGAAAGCCGCCCATATCCGCCGCTAATTTCCCGATGGCCTGCTTGAGTTCCGCTCGCGGCGACACATGAAAACGCGCCAGCCAGCCGAACAGCGCCTGCTTCCAAAAGGCGGGCAGATCGTCCTGCTGACCGAAATCCACGACCTCCAGCTTGCCGCCATGCGCCACACAGCCCACCGCCTGCCGTAGAGCGCCTTGCCAATCCGGGATCATCGACAGCGCGTAGCTGATGAACACCCGCTCGAAATCCGTCCGCCCGAACAGCGCCGCCGCATCGAACGCACAGGCGTCCCCCTGCGCCAGCACGACCCGATCGGCCATGCCCGCCTTCGCCACGGCCTTGCGCGCCGTCTCCAGCATCGCCTCGCTGATGTCGACGCCGTAAAGCCGCGCCTCCGGCCAGGCCTTGCCCACGGCGATCAAATTCCGCCCGGTCCCGCAGCCGATTTCCAACACCGCCCCGCCCCGCGGCGGGGCGAGATCGGCAATCAGCCCATCCCGTCCCAGCAGGTAGAATTTCCGCGACAAGTCGTAAATATGCCGCTGATGCCGATAGACGCTGTCCATCAGCCCGCCATGCCCGCCGCTCATCACGCGTCCTTCAGCACATAAAGATGAACGCCGCCATAAATGGCCGACCGGTCCCGCGCCGTGTAATCGAGCGACTCTTCCGCCCGATAATCCCAGCGCGAGAGCACCGCATCGTCCACCCGTCCGGGCAGGATGCTCGGCTCGCCTGCCGTCCGGAACAGCACTCTTGCCCCCGGCCGCGCCGTCCGCGTGATCTGCGCCCAAAGCGCGTTCAACTGCGCATCGTCCATCCAGTCCTGCGCATCGAGCAATATGTAGCGATCCGCCGATCCGGCCTCCTGCGACGCCAGAAAATCAGTGAAATTCACATGCCGGACATCCACCCGCCCGGCGCGCTCGACCACTGCCTGATGGTTCGCCGCCTGCAAATAGGGCGGCAACGGCCCCTCGCCCCCGTCATAGCCACGCCCAAAGGCCTGCACGGCGAAATAATTGTCCTTGAGGTCGAAATCGCAGGCCAACTTCTCCAGCCGCGCCTTCAGCACGCTGTCCATCCGGTCATCCCCGGCCAGCGCCTCATATTGCGCCGGCGGAATGCCCAGGCCGAAGAGCGAAGCAGGCTGGCTCGTCAGCCAGCGCATGAAGGCACTGTCGAACACGGGCGCCAGTTCAGCCTCGAAAATGGCGCGCTGCTCTTCCCGGCTCCGGGCGTCCAGCATCCGGCGCGGATTGACGCCATGCAACCGCGCCAGCAGATGCGCCGCCCCGATAAAGCGCCCCAGCAACCCATGCTTGTAGATCCCCCGCGCAAACCCCCCGATGCGCCGCCGCCCGATAAAATCGCGGCCTTCCCAATAGCGCCGCGTCGCATCGTCCAGATGCGGCGCCACGAAGGTCCGGTAGGCCGCCACATTCTCCTTGCAGTCCGCCTTGGCGAAGAAGCGATGAAACGCTTCATGATCCGGCAAGGCCCGCGCCGCCGCCAGCTTCAGCCGATTAAGCGCGATATGCGCGGTATTGAGGTCCACCGCCGTGATCTTCGCCGGATCGGCGGTCAGATAGCTCAGCACATTGCACCCGCCTGAAGCGATGGTGACGACATGGCTGTCCGGCGTGATCGCCAACGCCTCCATATCGACCTCCGGGTCTTCCCAGATCTGCGCGTAAACCAGCCCCCGAAACGCGAAGGTAAAGGCGCGCTCCAGCAATCCCTGCCTGGAAAGATGCCGATGCCGATGCACCGCGCGGGTAACATTCCGATGAGCCCTAGATGCCATAAACCGTGCCTCCTCGCTGCCGGGGTCGTCCGGGCGCATAGGGCGGCGGCATGTCGCCCGCGTGACAATGAGGTTACGGCAATGTGAAGCACCTTGCGGAACCAACCCGCGCCATCCACCTTCTTTGCTAGCAATGCCTCACTGGATCGAACCCCACCCCACCGGCATCTATGTCCGCCCCGCCAATGCCTGGATCGATCCGTCGGTCCCGCAGGAGCGCGCCCTCGTCACCCACGGCCATGCCGACCATGCCAGGGGCGGCCACGGCCATGTCTGGGCCACGGAAGAAACCCTCGCCATCATGGCCCTGCGCTATGGCACGGCTTGCGGCACGGCGGTTCCCTATGGCGAGGAAATCCGCATGAACGGCGTCACGATCAGCTACATCCCCGCCGGCCATGTCCTTGGCTCCGCCCAGATCGTCCTCAGCCACGCCGGCGAACGCGTCGTCGTCACCGGCGATTACAAGCGCCGCCCCGATCCGACCTGCAAAGCCTTCGAACCCGTCCCCTGCGACATCTTCGTCACCGAAGCGACCTTCGGCCTGCCGGTCTTCCGCCATCCCGACACAGGCAGCGAAGTCGACCGCCTCCTCGCCGCCCTCCATGCCAATCCCGATCGCTGCGTCCTCGTCGGCGCCTACGCTCTTGGCAAGGCCCAACGCCTCATCTGCGAATTGCGGGCGAGAGGGCATCACGATCCCATCCACATCCATGGCGCGCTGGAGAGGATGTGCGCGCTCTACGAACAGTTCGGCGTCGATCTGGGCGATCTCCGCTCCGCCACCGGCCTTCCCGCCAAGGAGATGCGCGGCCGCATCGTCGTCTCGCCACCCTCAGCGCTCAACGACCGCTGGAGCCGCCGCCTGCCCGATCCGATCACCGCCATGGCGTCAGGCTGGATGCGCATCCGCCAGCGCGCCCGTCAGCGCAATGTCGAACTGCCGCTGGTCATCTCCGACCATGCCGACTGGGACGAGCTGACCGACACCATTCGCGAAGTCGCCCCATCGGAAACCTGGATCACCCATGGCCGGGAGGAAGCATTGCTCCACTGGTGCATGACCCACCAGATGCGGGCGCGAGCCCTGGCACTGGTAGGCCGCGAAGATGAGGATGAGGGGTAATGCGCGCCTTCTCCCAACTGCTGGACGGCCTGGTCTACACACGTTCCCGCAACGGCAAGCTGGATCTTATCGCCAGCTATATGGCGCAGGCGCCTGATCCCGACCGTGGCTGGGCTCTCGCCGCCTTGACCGGCAATCTCGACCTGAAAGCCGTCAAGGCCTCCACCATAGCCGAAATGACCCGCGCCCGTGTCGATCCGGTCCTGTTCGAAATGAGCCGTGACTATGTCGGAGACCTGGCCGAAACCGTATCCCTCCTCTGGCCGAAACCCGCGGATCAGTCGCCGGAAATAGATGACGGCTCCCTCACCCTGTCGGCCATGGTCGACCGCCTCCATGCCACCAGCCGAGCCGCCGCCCCCGATACCCTGGCCCGGATGATGGATCA
Organism: Sphingobium sp. TB-6; assembly: GCF_012927365.1. Classification (NCBI taxonomy): domain Bacteria; kingdom Pseudomonadati; phylum Pseudomonadota; class Alphaproteobacteria; order Sphingomonadales; family Sphingobiaceae; genus Sphingobium; species Sphingobium sp. TB-6. The sequence goes on from NZ_JABBGL010000021.1 coordinate 76,743, forward strand.
TCTCGATGCGTCGGGCCGCTTCGCGCTGCTCAAGCTCGCCACCGGCGGCCTGCGCGTCGGCATCTCCGCCCGCCTCGCCAAGACCGGCTTCGCCCAAGCCTTCGGCCTCGATGTCGACGATGTGGAGGAATGCTGGCACGCCCTCACCCCGCCCTACACTCCTCTCTTCGCCTGGGCAGAAGGCAAGGCCGAGCGCCCCGACCCGGCAGGCACGCCCTTCTTCCGCCCCTTCATGCTCGCCCACCCTTTGGAAGCGGAAAGCGTCGACCTCAACCACTATGCCGCCGAGTGGAAATGGGACGGCATCCGCATCCAGATCGTCGGCACGCCCAGCGAGACCCGCCTCTACAGCCGCGCCGGAGACGACATCACCGGCAGCTTCCCCGACATAGCGCAGGCCTTCCGCCATCATGCGGTCCTCGACGGCGAACTGCTCGTCAAGGGCGAGTTTCAAGGCGGCCAAACCCACGGCGGCGCTGCGGCGAGCTTCAACGCCCTCCAGCAGCGCCTTGGCCGCAAGGCGGTGACGGCGAAGATGATGGACGACTATCCCGCCTTCGTCCGCCTCTACGACATATTGCTCGACGCCGACGAAGACCTGCGCGCGCTCCCCTGGGAACAACGCCGCGCGCGCCTTGAAACCACGGTGCCCCAGCTTGATCCACAGCGCTTCGACATTTCCGCTCTCATCGAAGCATCCGACTTTGAAACGCTGGCCGACCTGCGCGCAGGCGCCCGCGATGCCGCCATCGAAGGCGTGATGCTCAAGCGCCGCGACAGCCCCTATGTCGCGGGGCGCAAGGCGGCGCTCTGGTATAAATGGAAACGCGATCCGCTGACCGCCGACTGCGTGATGATGTACGCCCAGCGCGGCCACGGCAAACGCTCATCCTTCTATTCGGACTACACCTTTGGTTGCTGGACGGAGGAAGGCGAACTGCTGCCGGTTGGAAAAGCCTATAGCGGCTTCACCGACGAGGAACTGAAATGGCTGGACCGCTTCGTGCGGGGGAATACGATCAACCGCTTCGGTCCGGTGCGCGAGGTGGAAAAGTCGCTTGTGCTGGAGGTCGCGTTTGACAGCATCCACGAGAGCAAACGGCACAAATCGGGGCTGGCGATGCGCTTTCCCCGGATCGCGCATATTCGCAAAGACAAGCCTGCACATGAGGCGGATACGGTCGAGGGATTAAAGCGGTTGGTGAGTTAGCAAACGGGACTGTCAGGAATTTCGTGTGCGACGAGGCATAATGGGGAACAAGGAGACCCGGTATGTCACGACGCAAAGAACCCTCGATACCGAACGACATTCTCGATCAGCTGCTTGCCGGCACTGACGCG